>JALVEY010000147.1 GCA_027030485.1 Persephonella sp. | reverse complement strand
GTAGAGGCAGGTGATCTGATAGTTGTTCCGGCAGGAGCAAGGCACTGGTTTGAGCTTGATGAGAATAAAAAAATAAAATGTATCAGGGTATTTAAAACACCTGCAGGCTGGGAAGCTATATACAACGAAAATGAAAAAGCAACTATGAATGATTAGGAGGGATGTATGGGTTTATTACAAGGGAAAAAAGCTCTTATATTAGGGGTTGCAAATAATAAAAGCATAGCTTACGGAATAGCAAGAGCTTTTCACAGGGAAGGGGCTGTTCTTGGTTTTAATTACTTGAATGAAAAAATAGAAAAAAGAGTAAGACCGATAGCACAGGAGTTTGGAGCTGAGATTATAACAAAATGTGATGTTTCCTCAGATCAGGATATAAAAAATCTGGCAGAAACCGTAAAGGAAAAATGGGGAAAGGTGGATATTATCGTCCATTCTATAGCATACGCTAACAAGGAATTCCTCAAGGACTACTACTACAAGGTTGACAGAAAATCCTTCCTTGAGGCCATGGATATAAGCGTTTATTCTTTCACAGCTATAGCAAGAGAGTTTATGGATATGTTTAATGAGGGGGGAAATCTTCTTACCCTTTCTTACTACGGAGCTGAAAAGGTTGTTTACAACTACAATGTTATGGGGGTTGCAAAGGCAGCACTGGAAGCATCTGTAAAGTATCTTGCAAGGGATCTGGGACAGTTGAAAAACATAAGGGTAAATGCGATATCAGCAGGTCCTATAAAAACTCTTGCAGCTTCAGGTATATCCCAGTTTTCAGAAATACAGAAAATTGCAGCAGAAAGATCTCCCCTAAAAAGAACCGTCACAATTGATGAGGTTGGGAATGCAGCCCTGTTCCTCTGCAGTGATCTTTCTTCTGGAATAACAGGAGAGATCCTTTATGTTGATGCAGGCTACAACATTATAGGAATGTAAGATTAATCTCATATTTTTTGAGGATTTTTTAAAATATTTTCTAAGTATACAAGCCTATCTTAAGAGGTGTAAGCGATGAAGATCACTATAAACGGTGAAGAAAAAGAGGTAAAAGAAGGGATAACAATAAATGAGCTTGTTAAACAGCTGGGAATAAAAGCACCTAATTATGCTGTTGCTGTAGGAATGGAAGTTGTGCCGAAAAGCGAGTACGACAAGTATGAACTGAAAGAAGGGGATAAGGTAGAGATAGTTACCTTTGTTGGCGGAGGCTGATGTGGATAAAAAAAGGGCTGTTCTGGGGACAGCCTTTATTGTTCTGTCATTTGTATTCTGGGTATTACCTTCTGTGAGTTTTCCTTTTTTAGACAGGTCAGGATCAGAGTATTTCAAAGAAAGCCTGAAAACATTAACCATTACTTACGGTGTTGTTAGGGCATTAAATGCAGGGGTATCAGTTGTAAAGGACAGCGAGATAGAGGTGGCTCCCGGAGGTGTAGGAGCAACAATAGCAGCAGGGGAGATACTTGATCCTGTAGATGATCTGATAGAAAGGTTCTCATCTATCCTTCTTTTTAGCCTGATCTCCCTTGGAATTCAAAAAACTGTTATGTTTATGGGTGTAAAGCTGTTTTTTAAGATATTGGGAGCAGGTTTTTTAGGAATAGGGGTATATTTCTTAACTGGAAGAAAGATCCTTTTAGATATAGGGTTAAAGCTTGTTTTTTTCGGTGTTGTTTTCAGATTTTTACTTCCTATGACGGCTGTTTTTTCTGATTTTACCTACAACTCATTTTTTAAGGAAGGTGTTCTCCAGTCAAAGGAGAATATATCCTATGTTGTGAAGCTACTAAAAACAGAAGAAATAAGCAAAAAACAGGAAGAGAGTATATTAGAAAAGTTAAAAGGTATCCAGAAAAGATTCCAGATTGAAAAAAAGATAAAGATAATAAAAGATTACTCATCAAAACTTATTGAGAGCATAATCACCCTTGCAACAGCGTTTGTTTTCCAGTCGGTTTTGATACCTGTTTTTGTTTTATGGATTTTTGTGAGATTTACTTACTGGATATTCAGATTATAGTTTTCTTTCTGGTCTTCAGATGATATCTTTATCACAGTTTTTACGTTGCCCCTTGGGTTCCAATCCCCAATGATCTCAAGAAATCTTGGTTTCAGCAGTGAGTAAAGATCGTCGTATATTTTGTTTGTTGCTTCCTCATGGGAAATATACACATTCCTGTATTTGTTTAGATAAAGCTTTAATGATTTTAACTCAACAATATACTGACCAGGAACATATGTTATTCTTATTGTGGCAAAGTCAGGGTATCCTGAACGGGGGCAGAGACATGTAAACTCCGGAAATGTTATGTTAATTGTGTAGTTTTTTTCTGGATTAGGGTTAGGCCACTTTTCAAGTTTTGCCTCTTTTATCTCCTTTTCACCGTATTTAAGTTCCATTTATACCTCTCTGCTTATTATGTATTTTGCTATTTCCTGAAGAATTTCAGGACTTTTTAATATATTAATCTCATTTATTGCCATTTCAACATAATCTTTTGCTATCTTTTTTGATTTTTCAAGACCGTAGATTGATGGGTACGTCAGCTTGTTTTTATCACGATCTTTTTTTGTTTTTTTTCCTAATTTCTCCTCATCACCTATTTCGTCAAGAACATCGTCCCATATCTGGAAGGCAAGCCCTATGTAAAGCCCGTAATTTTTAAGTGCTTTTTCCTCTTTTTCGTTTGCATCCGCAAGGACAGCCCCGATCTGACAGCAGGACTGTATAAACTTGGCTGTTTTGTGTGTGTGGATAAACTGTATGTCATTAAAGGAGTTTTCCTTTTCGTGCAATATATCAGCCGCCTGTCCCCCAACCATTCCGTAAATTCCTGTTCCGTGGGCAAGGAGGTTTATCACTTTGATCAGCTTATCAGGGGAAACAGTTCTATTTGTTGATACTATCTCAAACGCATAAGATTGAAGACCGTCTCCTGCAAGTATGGCAATAGCCTCACCGTAAACCCTGTGGCATGTAGGTTTACCTCTCCTTAGATCATCATCATCCATAGCCGGAAGATCATCATGTATGAGAGAGTATGTGTGTATAAACTCCGATGCAACGGCTATATCAGCTATCTCATCAATATTTTCCATCCCTACAGCTTTTGCAGACTCAATTATAAGGACAGGTCTTATCCTTTTTCCTCCAGCTGTCAGGGAGTATGCCATCGCCTCAAAAAGTTTTTCAGGTCTGCCTGACGGTATAAACTCACTTATCTTTCTGTTTATGTATTCAGCCTGTTTTTTGAGATACTCTTTTATTTCCATCTTTCCCCTTTTTTGTAAAATACCGATAGAATATACAGCTTTTGGAAAAATTTTTCAAATAAAATCAAGATCAAATGCGCTGATAATATGTCTTATCCCTTCTTCATCCACAGCAATCACATCAAATCTTATATCTCTACCTGATAAATTTTTCATTGATATATATCTATTTGCTGTCAGAATAATCTTTTTTATCTTTCTTGGATCAACAGTTTCTTCAGGTGCTCCAAAGGATCTATTTTTTCTAAACCTCACTTCAACAAAAACAAGGGTATCTCCGTCTTTTGCGATAATGTCTATCTCTCCTGTTTTCGTCCTGAAATTTCTCTCAACAATCCTGTACCCTTTTTCCTTCAGTAAACTAACAGCCTTATCTTCTGCAAGCCTTCCGATCTGTGAACTTTTCATAGAAATGATTATAACTCAAGCTGATATAATAGTTTTCAAAAAAAATTAGGAGAAGGTAAATGATAAAAAGGTACACACTTGAAAGAATGGGAAATGTGTGGAGCGAGGTTAATAAATTCCAGAAATGGCTTGATGTGGAGATAGCTATCTGCAGGGCGTGGAATAAGTTAGGGAAAATTCCTGATAATGCCATGAGGGAGATTGAGGAAAAAACATATATGGACGAGGCTGTTGTTGAGAGGATACACCAGCTTGACAGGATATACAACCATGATGTTCTTGCTTTTGTAACAGCTGTAGCAGAGCAGGTAGGGGAAAACGGTAGGTATATCCATCTTGGTGTCACATCTTCAGATGTGATAGATACAGCTCTTGGACTTCTTATGAGAGAGGCTATTGATATTCTCATTCAGGATATAGACGGCCTTCTCCCTGTTTTGATGGAAAACGCCTTTAAATACAAAAAAACTGTTATGATGGGGAGGACACACGGGGTTCATGCTGAGCCGATGGTTTTTGGTCTTAAGTTTGCCCTGTGGTACGAGGAGATGAAAAGGAATAGAGAGAGACTTGAGAGAGCAAGGGAGGTTGTTTCTGTAGGTGCCATATCCGGAGCTGTCGGCACATACTCAAATATTCCCCCGGAGGTTGAAAAATATGCCCTTGAGGAGCTCGGGCTGAATCCTGAACCTGTATCAAATCAGGTAGTACAGAGGGACAGACATGCAGAATTTATGACAGCTATGGCTATAACAGCCTCATCTCTTGAAAAGATAGCTGTTGAGATCAGACATCTTCAGAGAACTGAAGTTCTTGAGGCTCAGGAGCCTTTCAAGAAAGGACAGAGAGGATCATCGGCAATGCCTCACAAGAAAAACCCGATAACCTGTGAAAGAATAACAGGTCTTGCAAGGGTTATAAGGGCAAACGCAATTCCTGCAATGGAGGATATAGCTCTGTGGCATGAAAGGGACATATCCCATTCATCTGTTGAAAGGGTTGTTATGCCTGATTCTGCCATAGCTCTTGATTACATACTCCACCTTACAAAAAAGGTTCTTGAAGGTCTTGTTGTATATCCGGAGAACATGAAAAGGAATATGGATCTTTCAAAAGGTCTTTACTTTTCCTCAAAGGTCCTTGTTGCTCTCGTGGAAAAGGGTCTGTCAAGAGATGAAGCTTATAATATAGTCCAGAGAAATGCTATGAAAGCATGGGATACCCCAGGACTTATGTTCAAAGATGCTCTCCTTCAGGATCCGGAAGTCAGCTCAAGACTTTCCCCTGCTGAGATTGAAAAAATTTTCGATATTAATGCATTTTTAAAAAATGTGCCTTATATTTATGAAAGAGTATTCGGTAAGTATTAGAGGATAAAAATGAAAATAAAAGAGACAGTCCTGCTTTTTATGGCGTTTGTGGGACTGTCCTATGCAGAATTTCCTATTCCTGAAAAGCTTGTTGTATACAAAGACAGAGCTTTTCTTATCGGAAAGCTAACCGTAGACCTTACAGGAAAAAGTTTTTTTGATATGAACCTTCCACTTTATACAGACCTCAGACAGCTCAAAGTATCTGTAAATAAAGACTGTAAGATAGGACAGATTAAAGAAGAAGATATAGACAGCCAGACAAAAGGGAAAATAAAGGAACTCAAAGATCAGATCAGATTTCTTAAAGATCAGATAAAAACGGTTGAAAAAGAGATTTCAATTCTTGAAAAGGTAGATGTAAACAAAGTAGGTATAAACTCCCTTGATCTATTTTCAGAAAGGTACTTTAAGAAACTGCAGGAGAAAAGAACAGCACAGCAGTTTATAGCCCAGTTAGAAGATCAGATAAAAGAGCTTAGAAAGAGAGCCGGCAGACATTTTGTTGTTGATCTATCCTGCGAAGGTATCACAAGACCTGTTATAAATATAACCATTCAACCTCCAGTAAAAGTTTCTCAGAAGTACACCGTATATGGTGATACAGCTAATAATCTGGTAAAGATAACAAACAGGATTTTTGTCCGTCAAGACTCAGGTTTTGATCTTAAAGGGATAGAACTCATTTACTACAGCTACAGGAAGACCCCTTCCATATCTCCTCCCCAGAGAGGATTTGTTCCTTTTGTTGAGAGGAAGATGAAAGGTCTGAAAAAGGTAGAAAAAGAGTATGTTGAGACAACTTCAAAAGCCTACTTTTCTGTTAAAAATATTGATCTTCAGGATGGAAAGGAAAATCTTATAACACTGTCTTCTGTTTCCTATCCGGCAGAGTTTTCTGTTTTTATAGATGGAGACAGAACTATAACGCCTTTTCTAAAGGCAACATTTAAAACTGACAGATTTTACCCTTCTTCTTACAGAGCTGATTTTTATGTAGACGGTGTATATATAGGATCAGACAGATTTAAACCCCTTTTACAGAATTCTGAAAACAGCCTTTTTTTTGGAGAAGACATATTTATCAATGTGTCAAAAGAAAAGATAAAGGATTTTACCGAAAAAAGTATATTTGGAGCTAAAAAAACAACAAAAGAATGGAGATACCAGATAAAAAATAACCATAAAAATGGGATAAAAATAACAGTTGTTGACAAAATCCCTGTCTCAACATCTGAAAAAACAGAGATAAAGCCTTTTTCAACTTTAAAATGGAAAAAGATAAAGTCAGATGGAACTGTGGTGTGGGAGTTTTTCCTCAATCCATCGCAGGAAAAAATTTTCAGTTTTGGATATATCATCACTACCAGATAACCGTTTGAAATTGAACAAAAGAAGAAAATAATATAAATTGTATAGTTTGTAGTAGTATAAAAAGAGGTGGAAAAAATTGAAAAAATACTATATAAGAACATTTGGCTGTCAGATGAATGTTAATGATTCTCAGAAGATAGCTGGAATACTGAAAAGTCTGGGATACGAGCCTGCTCGGGACTGGGAAGAGGCAGATCTTATACTTGTAAATACTTGCTCTGTGAGGGAAAAGCCTGATCAGAAGGTTCTTTCTGCCCTGGGTGAGTTCAAAAAGATAAAAAATAAAAACCCTGATGCTGTAATAGGAGTGTGTGGATGTCTTGCCCAGAGAGCAGGATATGAAATTCTCCAGAAAGCTCCTTTTGTTGACATGGTTTTTGGGACAACAAACATACACCACCTCCCACAGCTACTTAAAGAAGCAGAAACAGGTAATAAGGCTGTTGAGATAATTGAAGATATAGACCAGAGCGAGACAGAGCTTGATAGATACCCTACAGTTAGGGATAACAGATATACTGCCTATGTGACTATCATAAGAGGTTGTGATAAAAGATGTACTTACTGTATAGTTCCGTATACAAGGGGGAAAGAAAGGAGCAGAAGAATTGGGGAGGTGGTGCAGGAGGTTAAATGGCTTGTTGATGACGGTGTAAAAGAGATACACCTTATAGGTCAGAATGTTACGGCTTACGGTAAAGATCTTGGTGATGTGAAGTTTTATGAGCTTCTGTATGCTGTTGCAGATGTTGAGGGTGTTGAGAGAATAAGATTTACCACAGGTCATCCAAGAGATCTTGATGAGGAAACAATAAAAGCCATGGCTGATATTCCACAGGTGTGTGAATACCTCCACCTTCCTATTCAGGCAGGATCAGACAGAATTCTGAAAGCTATGGACAGGGGATATACACAGAAGGAATACCTTGAGAAGATAGAACTCCTTAAAAAATATGTCCCTGACATAGCCTTATCAACAGATATAATCGTTGGTTTTCCGGGGGAAACTTATAAGGATTATCTTGAAACTGTAAAAGTTTTAAAAGAGGTTGAGTATGATCAGGTTT
>JALVEY010000146.1 GCA_027030485.1 Persephonella sp. | reverse complement strand
TTTTCTGGATTTGATTTCTTTAACACTACCGAGGGTTTTAAAATACTCCTTTCCGTTATACTTCATCCGAAAACAAAACAGTTTTTTCTCACATATACATTTGAAATGCCTGTCTTTTCCACGATTTACCTCCTTCAAGACAGGCAAAGGGAACTTAAAAATATCCACCACAAGAAAAGATAAATTTCCACAGAACAAGACTTTATGAGGTTTTAACGAAGTAAATTTGTCCCCCGTATGTCCACCGAATTGTGAATTTTTTGATGAATTTTCAGGATTTGATAAAGAAGAGCAAATTTTAGAAATCCCTAAAAACCAGATGCCGAAGGCGGGAGTCGAACCCGCACGCCCTTACGGGCAGGGGATTTTGAGTCCCCCGCGTCTGCCAATTCCGCCACTTCGGCATACACAATATTTTATCAGATATTGATCTGATCACTCAAAAAGGGGTCAGACGGGAAGACATGGAAATAAGCCTTCAGCTTTTCCCTCTAATTTTTTATTCCCCTCTGTAAGATAGTACCTTATCATACCTTTTGGTGTTCCTTCTATTTTAATGCTGTAGCCTTTTCCATCTTTATATATAGTATTTGTTTTCAGATTTACTATTATCTCTCCAACTTTAGAGTCATTTTGATCAAAAAGCTCAATCAATAGATGTTCTTTCCCAAGTCTGTAAACCATAAGGCATCCATTTTTGAAAGATGGGTATTCTTTCTGGACTATCTCTTTTGCATACTTACCAAAATCGTCTATTTTAACCATTACATCCTCCATTATTTTATGTTGTATTTTTCCCTTAAAATCTCCCTTATTATAGATTTCAGCACGCTTTTTTGATCTATATTTGATAATATAAACCTTTTTCTTAGTTTTTGAACTGCCTCTTTTTTGATCTTTTCTTTTTCCTTTTCAGGTAGATTTTTCCATATATAGTTCAAAATATTTTTCTGTATGGCTATATCTTTTAGATCCTCAGGGGTATTTTCCACCAGTAAAACGCTTTCTGGAATTTTTAATCTACTGACAATATCTTTCCATTTATTATATTGATCAGTAACCGTAATCTCCCTTTTTTTATTTTTTGGGTATTTTTTTAGATACTTTTCAAGGTAAGAGATCTTAAACTTCTTCCTTTTGTCAGGAGGGTATTTTAGGACTTCTTTTTTTATAAAGGATTTAACCTGCTTAGTGGAATATCCATTATTAAAGAACTTAAACAAAACCTCCCTGTCTTTTGCAGAGATTGACAGATTAAACCCTGAAATTTCTTTGAGATAATGTGAAATTTCCTCAAAATAAGCTGTTTCTTTATCTGTCTCCATAAATATATGGTCGGATATAATGGAAAATTACTGAAGTTTAACTCCGATTACTGAAATACCGTATTTTTTTGCGAGTTTTTTGAATTCTTCTTTTTCAACGATAAAAGTTTTTCCAGATTCAACAGCGAGAAGTTTTGCCTTTGCTTTTTTCATGCTTTTTAAGGTTTTTGTCCCTATGACAGGAACATCATACCTCATGTCCTGGTTTTTCCTTGCCACTTTACAGACTACTGATCCTTCCCCGGCAAGCTCACCCCCTCTTAATATACATTTATCTGTTCCCTCTATTCCTTCAACAGCTATTACGATTTTGTTCTTCACAACAACAGTCTGACCTATATCAAGCTGGGCTATCTCCTTAGCTATTTTCAGACCAAAATAAGCGTCTTCCATAGGCTCTTTTTCCGGTTCCTTTTCTCCTGCTATCAATCCTTCAGGAACAAGAAGCTGTGATAAAAATGGTGATGGGTCTATAGGGTTAAACCCTTCTTTTTTCAGCTCATTAAGAACAGCCTCAAGTATTGATTTTGCTCTTTT
>JALVEY010000145.1 GCA_027030485.1 Persephonella sp. | reverse complement strand
ATCCTGACGTTATAGAAAGAATACCTGAGGTGGATACAGCTTTTTTTGACAAAACAGGAACGATAACCGAGGGGAAACTTGCTGTTGTGGAAAGCATGATCTATGACAAAAATATGCTGAAATTTGTATATCCTGCCCTTTCCCAGTCTAAACACCCTGTTGTTGATGCTGTTTTGCCACACATACCTTTTTATGACAGGAAGGTAGAAGATTTAAAGACATTTCCCGGCAG
The DNA here is from genome assembly GCA_027030485.1 of Persephonella sp. Lineage (GTDB taxonomy): Bacteria > Aquificota > Aquificia > Aquificales > Hydrogenothermaceae > Persephonella_A. The sequence goes on along the minus strand of JALVEY010000145.1, from coordinate 7,381 downwards.
GGGAGTTAAGGCTGTTGTTGACAGCAGGCAGGTAATAATAGGAAACAGGAATTTTATGGAAGAAAATGGGCTAAAAATAGACCTTCCTGAAGGCAGGACAGAGGTTGTAATAGCTGTTGACAAAAAGGTAGTAGCTGTTTTTTTACTTGAGGACAGGATAAAAACAGATGCCGGATATGTTGTAAAAAAACTAAAAGAAAAGGGAATAAAAACTGTTCTACTGACAGGAGACAGAAAACTATCAGCAAAGGCTGTATGTGGTGAGGTAGGTTTTGATGAATGTTACTGGGAACTTCTTCCTGAAGACAAGTACAGGATAATTACAGACTACCAGAAAAAAGGAAGAAAAACATTGTTTATAGGGGATGGGATAAATGATGCACCTGCGATGGCTGTCTCTGATGTTGGCATAGCTGTGCTTCAGGCTGCAGATCTTGCCAAGGAAGCGGGAGATATGATTATACTGTCTGACGATCTGAAATCTGTGCTGAAGGCTTACTCACTTTCTGAAGAAACCTTTAGAGTAATAAAACAAAATCTATTCTGGGCATACATCTACAACATAATCGGTATCCCTATAGCTGCAGGAATACTCTATCCCGTTTTTGGAATTCTTTTAAAACCTATCTTTGCAGGTATAGCCATGTCTTTAAGCTCCGTTACGGTTGTTGCAAATGCCCTGAGGCTCCAGATAAAGAGATTAGAGGTATAAAATGGATATTTTGCAAAGATTGAGTATAAAGCCTTTTTGTATTGTTGGACACAGGGGAGCAAAAGGTGTTAAGCCTGAGAACACAATCAGTGCTATAGAATACGGGATAAAATCCGGGGCAGACATTGTTGAGGTTGATGTTAGAAAAACAAAAGATGGCAAACTGATACTTCTTCATGATAAGGATTTTAAAAGGCTTACAGGAAGAGCCCTCTCCCCTTCTGATCTTGATTTTGAGTTTATTAAGGAGAACATAACAATAGACGGAGAACCAGTAGCCACCCTTGAAGAAGCAGTACAGATTGTAAACAAAAGGGCAGGACTTTTTATAGAAATAAAAGAGCCTGAAACAACAGAGCAGATTGTAAAAACAGTAAAAGAAAAAAATGCAGAAAGCTGGGTTGCTTTCATCTCTTTTTACGAGGAAGCTTTAATAGAGGTTAAAAAAATAGATAACAGCCTGAAAACAGGGATTATATACATGAGACCTCCCGGAAAAATAATAGAGGCGAAGAAGATAGGAGCAGAGATAGTTCTCCCTTTGTACAAACTTGCTACTGAAAAAGCGGTAGCCTTTGCCCACAGACTAAAACTGAAGGTGGTTTCGTGGGTTATAAATGATTTTGAAACAGCAAAAATCATGTACGAAAGAAAAACAGATGCTATCGCATCAGATTATCCGGATAAAGCTGTAAAATGGAGGGAAATGTTAAGAGGGGGCAAAAGCCCCTGATATTTTAATGCTGAACTCCACCTTCACCATGTGGGTGTCCGTGCTGTATCTCCTCTAATGAGGCATCTCTAACATTAACAACCTCAACATCAAAAACAAGATCCTTACCTGCCAGTGGGTGGTTCATATCAACGGTAACGCTGTTTTCATCAAAATCAACAACTATCATGTTTATGATCTGACCATCCGGTGTCTGAGCCTGAAGGGGCATTCCTTTTTCAAGCTCTATTCCCTGAAAATACTCCCTTGGAACTTGCTGGATAAGTTCTGGATTTTTTTCACCATAAGCTTCTGAAGCAGGAACTTCAATAGTTCTCTGTTCCCCAACCTCCATTCCTTCCATTCTGCTCTCAAGACCAGGAATAATGTTTTCTGCTCCAAACAGAACCGTAAGAGGCTGTCCGTATTCCTGACTGCTGTCAAGAACCTGACCTGTCTCTTTGTCTTTGAGTGTGTAGTGGAATGTTACCACTTTGTTGCTTGTAGCCTTCATAAAAAAACTCCTTTATATGTATTTAGTGCTGAATGCACTATATTTTTTTTAAAAATTGATCAATACTTATCTTTTCAAACTCATTTTTAGATGAATAAATATATATCTCTTTTTCACTGCTGTCCAGTCCGATGGCTATAGCTTTTTTGTATCTATTTTCAAAAGCAAATTTTAGAGAGCTCTTAAGATCCCTATCTATTATGTCCCTTCCAACTGTGTACCCTTTTTCTCTCAATATCTTACCTATTTTGTATGCATATTTTTTTTCAGGCGTAAGGTCTATTATGAAAAAATCTTTAAAGTTTTTATCTTTTATGAGATCCATATCTTTCATATATTCCCATATATTAAAAACATCAAAGGCAAAGCCTGTGGCCGGAACATCTCCGTTGTATTTTGAAATAAGAGTGTCATATCTGCCTCCCTGTCCCACAGGTCTGGGAAATCCTTTTATAAAAATTTCAAAAACTATTCCTGTATAGTATGAAAATTCCTTGGGCTCCCCAAGATCAAAAACAACCTTTTCAGAAAGCCCGTATTCATCAAGTATTCTGTAGATTTCTAAAAGCTGATTGAATATATCTTCAAAAAGAGGGTATTTTTTTAAGAGTTTTTTAATGAGAGAAATATCTCCCTGAAATTTAGGGATATTAATAATAAACTCGGCTGTTTCTTTATCTATATTCTTATTAGATATAAATTTTTCAAGGTTGAATATCTCCCGTTTTTTTATTATTTCCATAAACAGTCTGTAATCTTTTTCATTAAGATCAACATACTCTTTTAGAAAGCTGAACAATCTTGTGTTGTTGATATCTATCTGAAAATCGTCTATTCCTAAATTTTTTAAAGAATGGCATGCCACAGCTATCACTTCAGCATCTGCTTCAAGCCTTTCTGATCCGATAAGCTCAATACCTGTCTGGAGTTTTTCCCACAGGTTTTCCCCTTTTGGCTGGGAATACCTGAATATGGTTCCTGTGTAGTAGTATCTTTTCGGGAGTGTTTTTCTTTTTAAAGAGGAGAAATATCTTGCTATCTGTGCTGTAAAATCAGCCCTCAGGCACAGTATCTCACCGGTACTCCTGTCAACTAATTTGAAGCTCTTTCCCACAACATCTTCATCAAGACCTTTACTGTGAACATTAAGATATTCAAAATAAGGGAGTTTTATCTCTTCATAAGCCCACAGCTCAAATGTTCTGTTAATATCCTTCAGGATTTTATTTATCTGGAAGGTTTCAACCCGACTGAATGTTCTTGTTCCAGAAGGAATGTCTATATTCATCTTTTCTCCATCACAGCGCATCTAAAGCAGGGATAAAAAGATCCCCTAAAAAGTATGTGTTGTTTACTTTATAAAGAATTGGTCTGACCTTTTCGTACTCTAATATTGAGTATGATGCATTATCGCACCCGAAACTCCAGAATTTAGCAAGGGGAAGATCAAGCCCAGCAACAAAAGAGGCTCTGATGGGAACTGTGTGGGAAACAGCAACAACAGTTTCCCCTTCATGTTTTTCAAGCATCTTTTCCTGAAACCTTTTAACCCTGTTGAAAACATCAATAAGAGTTTCACCGTGTGGGAACTTTATTTTTTCAGGTTCATAAAGCCACTGCCTGAAAAGATCAGGGTACTTTTCTTTTACTTCTTCAACAAGCATTCCTGACCACTCTCCGTGGTCAATCTCTATTATGTCTTCATTTATTTCTATCTCAAGTCCAAGCTCTTTTGATATGTACTCAGCTGTCATGTATGTTCTTTTTAGAGGACTTGAGTAAAGGGCTGTTGGGTTGTACTTCTTTAAGGTAAGTGCAAGAAGCTCAGCCTGTTTGTGTCCCCTTTCAGAAAGTTCAGGATCAAGCCTTCCCTGATATTTTCCGATAGGGTTCCACAAACTCTCAGCATGTCTGACGTATATAATCCTTACTGCCAATTTCCTCTCCTTTATGAGTTTTCAAGAATAATTTTTTGGGCTTTTTTTACTCCTCTGCCAAGTTCAATATCAAATCCGATTTTATAAAGAGCCATCTCAAGCCCTGATATAACCTGAATGATGTCATTAAAATCAAAATAACCCATGTGGGCTATCCTGAATATTTTTCCTTTTAGATGATCCTGTCCCCCTGCAACCCTGAATCCTGTTTTAAGAAGTTGTTTTCTCAGATCATCTGCGTTTATTCCTGCAGGAGAGTAAACACCGGTTGCAGAGTTTGAGGGACTTTCTGAAAGAAGTTTAAGTCCTATCTCTTTTACAGCTTCCCTTGTGGCTTCTGCCAATATGTGGTGCCTTTTTGATAGATTTTCAATTCCTTCATCAAGCATCAGGCTGAGGCTCTCATTAAGGGCGATTATCAGATTTATCGCCGGTGTATAAGCTGTCTGACCGTTTTTCTGTTTCTTTGCCTCTTTTGATAGATCAAAGTAGTATTTTGGGATGTTGCTCTTTCCCAGTCTTTTTTCTGCCTTTTCGCTGAAATAAACGACAGCAAGCCCGGGAGGAAGCATAAGTGCTTTCTGTGAACCTGTTATAAGAACATCTATCCCGATCTGTTCAGGATAAACCTCATAAACACCTACCGATGTAATCCCATCAACAACGAGAATACAGTCTTCAAGCTTGTTTGAAACTTCCCCCAAAAACTTAACATCATGGTAGGTTGTTGTTGATGTTTCTGACTGCTGGACAAATATACCCTTTATATCAGGAAACTCCCCTATAATCTGGAGAACTTTTTCTTTATCGTAAGTTTTACCCCACTGTATCTCATAATCTACAACCTTCAGCTCAAAGGCTTCTGCTAACTCTTTCCACCTCTGTCCAAATTTTCCGGCATTGATAATAAGAACCCTGTCTCCTTTCCTGAAAAAATTAAGAACCGAGGCTTCCATTCCTCCAGTTCCTGAAGATGCAAGAAGAACAACATCTCTCTCTGTTTTCAGGAGGTTCTGCAGTTTTTTTCTAACATCTAAAAATATCTTAGTAAACTCAGGTGTTCTGTGGTGTATTATCTGCTGACCAAGGGCTTTTATAACCTGAGGTGGAAGGGGAACAGGACCGGGAGTAAACAGCCTCTCCTTTATAAACATAAATCCTCCGAGCTTTTTGTATCTATTATATCAAAATTACACCTATTAAATCTGACTGTTTTACCCTCGTAATTTTTAAAGATTATGTATTGATCTGTTTTCTCAACTATGTACTCAGGCTGAAGAGGGATTTTGCCTAAACCTCCAGGTAGATCAACAGCATATGTTGGAATTGCTATTCCTGACACCCTACCCCTTAAATACTCAATGATCTCTATTCCTTTATCTATGGGCGTTCTGAAGTGGAGAACACCCTTTGTTGGATCACAGTAAAAAAGGTAGTACGGCTTTATTTTGACCTGTATCAGAGATCTGGACAGTCTTTCCATTGTATCAGGATCATCATTTATTCCCCTTAAAAGAACTGTTTGGTTCAGAACAGGTATTCCTGCTGATAAAATATTTCTTACAGCTCTTTTGACAACATCTGTCACCTCATCAGGGTGATTAAAATGGGACACAATCCAGACCTTGTCGTTTCTCTCAAGTATCTCAAGAAGTCCTTCATCAAAAAATCTGTAAGGATTAACAACAAGCTCCCTTGTTCCGATCCTTATGCTTTCAACATGATCTATCCTCTGTAGATTTTCCAGAATAAACTCTATCTTTCTATTAGGCAGTGTTAAAGGATCTCCCCCTGATATGATTACCTCTTTTATCTGCTTATTTTCTTTTATGTATTTGAACATATTAATATAATCTTCATATCTTCTTGCCCTTTCCTCTTCAAGGAAGATTCTTTTTCTCATGCAGTGTCGGCAGTAAACGGAGCAGAAATTTGTTGTCCTTAATAAAACTCTGTCAGGGTATCTGTGGGTCAAACCGTTAACTGGGCTTAATATCTCTTCCTTGAACGGGTCAAAATTTCCTTCTGACTGTATAAATGGATCAATCTCCTCACATGAAGGAAGTATCTGTTTTAGTATTGGATTTTCAGGATCAGAAAAATCCTTCACAAGAGAAATATAATAAGGTGTAGTTCCAGTTCTGAATACCTGCTCAACTTTTTTTAGTTTAGACAGATCTTTACCTAAAACCTTTCCCATTTCATCTATATTTTTCAGTCTATTTCTTATCTGCCACCTCCAGTCTTCCCACTCCCATCTTGAGACATTTTTCCATTGGGGAATTTTTTTCCAGTAGTCTTTTTCAAGTGTTCTCAACTTACTCCCCCCTTAAACTGTGGATTATAACCTCATTACTTAAAAGGTTAGCCATTACAGTAATAGTGTACATAACCATATACGCAATCATGACTTTTTCATTAACTTTTTTATATAAATATATTCTAATTAATGAAAGAAACGTGAAAATTACTATAACTATTCCTCCAATAACCATATGAACTCTAAATGGCTGTACATCTTGATTTATTGATTTAAGATAAAGAAATTCTTGAAATCCTGTTATTTCTGCACTTATAACTATTAGGTATCCTAAGATGACTATTACTCCCGCAATTTTAGATATCTCTTTTTTTTGTGAAATAATAGAAGCAATTTCAAAGAGTAGACCTAAAAGAGGGATTAAAACCCCAAGTCTTCCTAACATTGCATGAACAAGGTTGTATTCCAATTCAAGCTCCGGTATATTAATTGACGAAATGATATTATAAATAAATTTGGAGGAGGGCAATATGCTGAAAAAAGCCTCACATCCTCTGCTTGTTATATGTATAGTTCTGTATTTCGTGTTTCTGAACACATCTCCCGCTATTGCAGGTATGATAGGTTCTATTACTTCTGAAGGTCAAACCACACAATCTTTAAGAGAGATGGAGATAAACAAAATACAAAGAGCCCTTGAGAACCAGCTTGTTAGAGAAAAACTTAAAGCTTACGGGCTTACACCTGAAGAGGTAAATCAGAAGCTCTCACAGATGTCAGACCAGCAGATACACATGCTTGCTCAGGCTTCAGACAGGGTTCTTGCTGGAGGAGATATTCTGGGAACTGTTATAGCTGTTCTCATCATTGTTCTCCTTATTGTGCTAATACTGAAACTTTTAGGAAAAGAGATAATAATAGCCTGATAGATTGGCAGCGGTTTTAATTTTTTTGCTTATTGCCGGATCTGCTGTAGGAAAAATAATTGAAGTACCTTTTGTCAAACAGCATTCCCAATTTTGCGGTCCGGCTGCTCTCTCTTCAGTTTTTAGATACTATGGCCTTGAAATATCTCAGGAAGAGATAGGAAAAAAAGTTTATACGCCAAAACTAAAAGGTGCTCTTATATCTGATCTTGAAAACTTTGCAAGATCCAAAGGTTTCAAAACCATATCCGGTCAGGGAAACATAAATAAAATAAAATCATTTATTGATCAGGGTATCCCTGTTATTGTTCTTGTTGATC
>JALVEY010000144.1 GCA_027030485.1 Persephonella sp. | reverse complement strand
ATTTCTCTTTTAGGGGGCAGCTTGATTGTGTTTTCAAGCTCTGGCAGTTGTTCAAAAGGCAAGAGCTTGTATTTTCTGACGATTTCGCTTTCTTTTTCGTGGAACTTCATCTGATAAGAGCCTTCACTTGCTTTTAAGCCTCTTTTTTCTCTGGGAAGTTCTTTTATCTCACCGTTTAGGAATTTTCTTACAAGATCAAAGTCTTCTTTAGGTATCTTGCCGTAAAAAATAGATCTATTAATCTGATCAGCCGTCAGATAAAAATTATTCCATGTCTCAACTATGAACCATTCATCATTTATTCTGGTTAGAAGATCATTTTCATTCCCAAGCTCAACCCAGTCAGACATTTTTAAAACTTCGTATAGATCTTTGTCTATTTGATTGTATATTAAGTAATATATAGGAATGTGCTTTTCAAAGATTAAATATACATCTCTTTCTTCTATTTCTTTTGGTTTTTTTTCAAAATCTACTTTAATAGGAGTAAACATTTTTTTTATTTCTTCTTTTAATGACTGACCCATTTTATAGTTTATTTCCGAATATTTCATAGGTTTCTCTATCTCGTCAAGATAAGCTAAATAAATTCTCTCCAATTCCCGCATATCATCTCCTTTCACATTTTGTAGGAAGTATATTCTCAAGGTAGTAATGAACTGTATCCTTTGCAAAATGCTCTTCGTTGATTATTTTTCTAAGTTTTTCTTTTACTCTCTGAACTCTTTTGTATAATGCGTCTTTGGATATATCATTAAAATATTTTTGTTCATATTCTGATTTTTCCTTCTTGTTTTCAATAATTATGTAGCAGAGCATTTTAAAGTCCTCATCTGTCAATCTTTCTTCCAGCAGTTCATTTAATCTGTATGCCTCTATCTCGTTAATTAATTCTATCGGGTTGTTTATGGTCTTTTCTATTAATGACTCATTTATAGAAACCTTTTTAAAATTGCTTTCTGACCTTGCTTTATTTAATTCATCAATCAAGAATCTATTAATCATTTTTCTCATATATTCGGACAACCCCCTATTTTGATTTGCAAATAAATCAAGAATATATTCTCTTTTTTGTAAAAGTTTAAGGAAAAACTTCATCAATAACTCTTTTTTCTCTTCTTCATTTCTTGCTAAGGAATTGAACGATGCGGTGTGGATCTGTTTGAAAAATATGTTTGATATTATCTCCATTCCAAGATCAGACTCTCCTTTTAGAAATAGATAAATCTCTTTGTGGGTATCAATCTTGCTCATAAATCTCCCCAAGGTTTTTTATTGTGTTCTCTATCCCCTCCAAAACTACCTTTGGACAGGTTCCGCATATTCTGAAATTGTTTTTTTCTTTTAGATATTTTAGAGTATGTGTGTCTATACGGTAATAAACTCTTATTTTTTTAGATTTTGTTCTCTTGGTAAACAGCCATGTGTATCTGCGTTTTAGGTTAATACCGGAACATTCTTCTTTGGGTTTTACTATTTTGCATTGGGAAATGTCAATTTTTTGATCTCTTTTGGCAAAATCTGTTGTTGTTGCTACGAAAGACACCCTTTCTCCTGAAATCTGGGTGATTATAATTGGTCTGAATTTGGCAGAGGAAGTATTTTTGACTTTTGAAGAAAGGACAAATCCCGTCTGATCGTAAAAAGCTAAAACGTTAAGTATGCAAAAATCACCCTCCTTAAACTCCCCGATAAGCTCAGGAAACAGTTCTCTTAGTAATGCTTTCATTTTTCTAAATTTTTCTTTGAATTATAACACAAATTGTTCATAAATAGGGAAAATTTCTATAAACAATGCCCTTCATAATCTTAGTAGATACGGTGAATAGTGAGGGGTGAGTGGGGAGTTGTGAGTGGTGAATAGTGAGAGATGAAGAGAGGCTTTGT
>JALVEY010000143.1 GCA_027030485.1 Persephonella sp. | reverse complement strand
TCGTATCCTTCTATAAAACCTTCTCCCAAGAATTCTGACTTTTGAAGATAGTGGTGTAGATCCCTTCCCCTTTTTAATGTTCCGTAAACAAACACCAGATCTTCCACTCTTATTTCTCTAAATACTCTTTTGCTGTAACATTTTCCGGATCAAGTATAAGAAGATCTCTTAATATTTTTTTTGCTTCATCTTTTTTCCCTGTGAAAAACTTTAAAAGTCCAAGCTCAAGCAGAAAATTCAGATCTGTTGGATATATCGCAAGCATCTTATTAATAACCTTTTCTGCAATATCGTACTTCTTCTGCATTCTCAAAACAAAAGACAGCCTTAGATTGCCGTAATAGTTATAAAAATCGGTGTTTAATATCTGGTAGCACACCTTCTCCACATCTGCATACTTACCCTGTGCAAGCAAGGGCAGAGTGTATCCCAACTTTGCTTCTATAGAATAAGGTGCTGATTTCATCGCTTTTTCGTAGTGGAAAATAGAGTTTGCATATTTTTTATTAAGGTAGTAAAGCCACCCAAGCCTTAGATTTATCGTATATCCTTCAGGATAGCTTTTATAAACAGGCATCAGGGATTTTATCGCATCTTCATAATTTCCTGTTTTCTCATACTGGTAAGATCTGTAGTAAGCATCTTTTATTTCGTCATAACTTAATCCAAAAGCAGTGTAAAAAATAAACAAAAAAAGCAAAACAATCTTTTTATCCATACCACACCCTAAAATGTTACTCCAAATGTAAAATATAAGTAGGTTGCTCTTGTAGTTTTTGCAGACCCAACCTCTTTAAATCTGTCCTGACTTAATCCTGCGGTAATACTTGATTTCTTGCTCAAAATATACTTTATAGATGCAGAAAACCCAGATTTGTATTTTTCAGAGAGATTGTATACAACAAAACCATCTTTTTTCACAGCAAACGTCTGCTCACCTATCCAGCCTGACAGACTCAGAACAAAGTTTTTATAAAAGTATGACACATTCTGCTCAACAGAAAAAAAGTTTTTACCAAAGGCAACATCATCAGAAAGCCTTATGTAATAACCTCTTGTCTCAAGGTAAAAACTGCCGTAATTGTAGTAGTCACCTAAGTAAAAGCCAAACTTAGGCGATAGTTGGAACACAGAAAGACCTGTACTGGTTGTGGTTGAGGTTAATCTACTTCTCATATATGTATATGTTTTATTTATGTTGTAATCACCGTAGTGTGAATACGCAAAATCAATCCCTGCATTTTTTTTGTAAGGTTCGTAAATCTCTCCCCCACCAAAAAGAACAATTCCATTGTCGGTAGCTTTGTCATCTGAGTCTATATAATGAACTCCAACCTTTATTTTTGTGTTAGGTATAGAATAGTTGGTGTATAAGCCGGTGTAATCAAACTGATTAAGATCACTGCCGTCTAAATATTTTATGTATATATATCCAATATTACCTTCAAAGGAATGTTGATTGCCTATTCCCATATAGCCATACAATCCTGTATAATAGCCGTAATCTTTAAGGTCGGAACTTGAATAATCAATATATCCTCCATACAACATAGCGTCATACCTGACCGGCTCTGTTCCGTAAGCAAAGGTGAAAATCATAAGAACAGCAGGCAGTAATTTTTTCATCAGGCTCCTCCTATTTTTTCTGTCAGCTTTATCTCTATTTCACCTACCTTTATAGTTTTAAAACCTGTGTACTCATCAAGTTCGACAAAGGTTTCCTTTTTTATGTTCAGAACAGGAAACTCTACATAACCTTCTATCCTGTTTTCAGATACATACCTTCCTTTATATTTTACCTTTGCAAAGCTGTGATTAAAAGAACTGAAAAAAAGAATTAAAGATTTTTCTATTTTGGATGCCACTGTTTTAATCGGTATATAATCTTCCCACTGGATATCCTTTCTGTAGG
>JALVEY010000142.1 GCA_027030485.1 Persephonella sp. | reverse complement strand
CTGATGTCCCTGATCTGCTCAGGGCTTACCGTTTCCCAGTGGCACATTGAGCAGTTATTCTGATAGATTAAATACCCTTTTTTAATCTCAGCTTCCGGAGGAGGTGAAGGTCTGTTCTGACAGCCTGCTGCAATGACTGACACAATTCCTAAAGTTATAAGGATTTTTTTCATTTTTTACCTCCTAAACGCCTAATATTCTGTAAGTTATTAGTGTTTCCACAAAACCAACAACACCGCTTATAACAAGATAAAGTATAACAACAACAATTATAAACTGAAAGTTTTTGGAGTTTTCTGAAGGAATTCTGAGTACTTTTTCTGCTCCTATAAATATCAGGTAAAAAGTGTAAAACATTCCTAAAAATGTCATAAACATAGAGATTGGAGAGTTGACAACATAAAATATCCCTGTGATCCATGAGGGGACAAGGGCAAATGCAGCAACTGTAAATGATTTTTCAGGATCTTTAATACCCCCAAACGCAGGTGAAAGAAAGAGGATAATAACAGTAAAGACAAGAGGTTTTAATAGCTCAAAGCCGTATATGGTAACCATCATCAAGAATTCCTGTGTTATGTCGCTGTCCATAAGCTCGGCCATAAGAACTTTCATGTACTCAATAGTTCTTTTAGGTTGATCAGGATCCTTCTCTGCATTCTCAAGAAATTTCTTTATCGCCGACACATAGTAATCTCTAAAAATAACAAACCCAATAAAGTGGCTGACAGCAGGTATGAAGGCAAATATAATCACAAGCTTTGCATAAAGCTGAGGGATTGTGTATTTTTCTTCTGCTAATCTATCCCACGTTTCTTTAGGCTTTATGTACAGATCCAAAAACTGTTTAAACATAAAAACCTCCTGAAGTATTAAATCCTAAACTATCTTACTTTTAATCAGATCAAATATCAATTAAAATTTTGTTGGAGGTTTTTTATGGATAAGTGGGAAAAATACAGAATTTTTGTAGGTGAAAGGGCAGATTACTACATAGAGAAATTCAAAAAGTTTGAGGAAACAGGCGGAGCCGTAAGCTGGAACTGGGCTGCCTTTATTTTTGGAGTGGTCTGGATGTTTTACAGAAAAATGAACCTTTATGGTATTGTTATATTTACGGCTCTTATTGCTTTAGGATTTTTTATTGCTGTTTTATCCCCCGGAAATAAACTTCTTGCCTTTGGTCTCCAGCTGTGGGTATGGTTTGGTTTTGGAGCTTTTGGAAATTACCTGTACTACACATTTGTGAAAAACAAAGTATCCCAGATAGAAAACTCTTTTCCTGACGAAAAAACCCAGAAAATAATCCTTGCAAAATCTGGAGGAACAAGCATCTCTTCTGCTGTGCTTTTTGTCATGGCTGTTTTCCTCGTTCAGATGTTACTTTATTATCAAAAATAAAAACGGAGGTTAGTATGGAAGAGCTTAAAAATCTTATTACACAGGCTTGGAATGAGAGAGATCTTCTTAAAGAAAAAAAGTATCAAGATGCTGTAAGGGAAACGATAGATCTTCTTGATAAGGGGAAGATCAGGGTTGCCCAGAAAGAAAACGGAGAGTGGATAGTAAACGAATGGGTAAAACAGGCAATACTTCTGTTCTTTCCTATACAGGATATGGAAGTAATGGAAGCAGGACCATTTGAGTATTACGACAAAATACCACTCAAAAAAAACTGGAAAGAGGCAGGTGTCAGGGTTGTTCCTCCGGCAACAGCAAGGTACGGCTCTTTTATTGAATCTGGGGCTATACTGATGCCTTCCTATGTTAATATCGGTGCTTATGTTGGTTCAGGAACGCTTGTTGACACATGGGCAACAGTAGGATCATGTGCCCAGATAGGAAGGAATGTTCATCTGTCTGGTGGCGTTGGTATTGGCGGTGTTTTAGAACCTCCAAATGCCAGACCAGTTATCATAGAAGATAACTGTTTTATAGGTTCAAGATGTATCATTGTTGAGGGTGCTGTGGTGGAAGAGGAGGCAGTTTTAGGTGCCGGTGTTGTAATAACAGGATCAACGAGAATAATAGATGTTTCAGGGGAAGAGCCTGTTGAGTACAGAGGCAGGGTTCCTGCCAGAAGCGTTGTTATTCCCGGAGTTATGAACAAAAAATTCCCTGCAGGTGAGTACGGCGTTCCGGTTGCTCTGATAATAGGCAAAAGAAAGGAATCTACAGACAAAAAAGTCTCCCTTAATGAGGCTTTGAGAGAGTTTAATGTGGAGGGATAATTGTGGGGAGTAAGATACCTTTTTTAAAAGGTGTTGAAAAATTTAAAAAAATGAAATTCAGGGAGTACGAGCAGAAGTTCAGAGAGCTTGTTGAAAAGGGGCAGAGTCCTAAGGCTCTCTTTATCACCTGCTCTGATTCAAGGATACATCCTGATGAGCTAACAGGGGCAGATATAGGTGATCTCTTTATTGTCAGGAATATAGGTAATATGGTTCCCCCTTTTAAGCCTGATAATGATTTTCACGGTGTGGCTGCTGCTGTGGAATATGCAGTTTCTGTTTTAAATGTTCCGGACATCATAGTTTGCGGTCATTCCCACTGCGGGGCGTGTGAATCTCTTTACAGGGATCTTCCTGATGATGTTGAGATAATCCATGTTAAAAAATGGCTTGAATTAGGTGCAGATGTTAAAAAAGTGGCTCTTTCATCAATACCCCAGAAGGGAAGAGAACTTTTTCAGCTTACAGAAAGACTGAATATAATACAGCAGCTTGAAAATCTTTTAACATATCCCGGCGTAAAAAGGAGAGTTGAAGAGGGCAGTCTCAGACTGCACGGCTGGTACTACATTATAGAGAAAGGGGAGATTGAGTACTACGATCCCCAGAAAAATGAATTTTACTCCATTGTCTAACAGGTAGTATGGAAGAGCTTGTTCTTGCCGGTACTTTTGTGATGCTTGCAACAGCATTCGGGTCTGTTCTCGGTGTATTTTTTAAAAGGCTCCCAGACTGGGGGCTTGATTTCTCTATGGCTTTCAGCGGAGGTGTGATGCTTGTTGCATCATTCACCTCTCTTATACTTCCCTCCATTGAGATTGGAGGTTCAGGAATAACTCTGCTGGGGATTGTGGCTGGTTTTCTTGTTATATATCTTATAGAATGGGGACTGCCCCACGAGGATTACATAATCAGATTCAACAGGGGGAATATAGAAAAGGAAAAACTTAAAGGCATATTCCTGATTGTTTCGGCGATCATAATACACAACATACCTGAAGGAATGGCTGTAGGCGTTTCTATGGTAAGCGACACGGATAAAGGCTGGGCTACGGCAGTAGCTATAGGAATTCAGGACATACCTGAAGGTCTTGCTGTTTCCCTCCCTCTTATAATGCTTACCGGTAGATTGTGGATACCTGTTTTTATAGGTTTTTTGAGCGGATTTTCTGAATTTGTTTTTACTGTGCTCGGTGGATTTACATTCAGTGTTTTCAGTTTTCTTCTTCCTTTTGGGTTATCTGTTGCTGGCGGGGCGATGATATATGTGACTGTTAAGGAAGTTTTTCCTCAGGTTTACAGAAACAGGCATGAAACTATCGTAACAGCAGGCTTTCTTGTTGGACTTTTATTGATGCTTTATCTTGATACAACACTGTCTTAAATTAGGTTTTGTTGCACAAACAATGATGAATTTATCCTGCTCATAGCAAGATTTATAAATCTTTCGTCAATTTCTGTTCCTATTGCTTTTCTTCCTTCTTGAAATGCAGATATTAAAGTAGTTCCACTACCTACAAATGGGTCAAGGATTAAATCATCTTTGTAGGAAAATAACTTTATACATCTTCTTGGAAGTTCCAGTGGAAAGGGAGCAGGATGTCCTACTCGCTTTTTGCTTTCTCCGGAAAATGTCCAGACCCCATTAGTCCATTCAATAAATTCTTCCTTATTTATAGTGCTTTCTCCTTTGTTTAATCTTTTCCACTGTTTTTTATACATTACCACTATCATTTCAACAGGTGCTATAACATAAGGTGCAGATGCAGATAACCATGAACCCCATGCGGTTCTACGGGAAATATTTTGTTCATTCCATACTATTGTAGATTGATACTTAAAACCTACTCTTTTGGCAATTTCTACAAAATCCGAATATACTGGTTTTAAACCATTTTTATTTTTGTCCAGCGGAATATTAACACAAATTCTTCCATCATCAGCCATCAACTCGTAAGCTTTTGTCAACCATTGTTTTGTAAATTCCAGATAAACCTCATAATCTAAACTATCGTTATGTTTTCCATACTCTATTGATAAGTTATATGGAGGAGATGTTATCAACAGGTTTACCCTTCCTACATACTCTGAAAAATCTACTTTTATAAAATCGTTATGGAATAACTTTATATTTTTTTTATCAAAAACAATTCTTGGCTTTTCAATAAAAAACTGATTTTGGTTGTTATATTGTAAAATTTTGACTTCTTTGTTAATAAGCTCGTTAATTACAAAGTTAAGACTTTTCCCTTCCTGTAAGGAAATATCTTTTAAACTTTCATAAATATCCCATTTCAACCTAATTTTTAGTTCTTTAGTTTGACTGTCTTTAAGGTATCTCACTTTTATGCCCCACTTTTTAGGTGCTATTTTATACCATGAGAATATTTTAGCATATACGTATGGATAAAAAAGAAATTATAAAGCAAAGACAAAGCAAAGTAAGTAAAGAAGGTGGAGCAAAAGAAGAAGAAGTAAAAGACATACTCCTGTCTGATAGTTTTATAAAAAGGAATTTTCATATAGGAAAACCTTCTGAAGTTTTGATAGATAAATCTTATCTATATATCTCTTATGATAGCGATAAAGCAATGATTGATGCGGATATATGTGTTGTTAGAAAAAGAGATAATAAACTCGTTTGCGTTATATCTGTAAAAAAATCTTTCAGAGAAAGAGGTGCTCAAACCGCTTACTGGGCAGTAAAAGTTAAAGAGAGTAAAAAAGATTTTAAATATATACTTGCAACTCCTGATGTAGATAAAGAGCTTTATAATCCTGAAAGTCCCGAAAATAAGCGCAAGTGGAGAGTTATCTTGCCTTATGAATGTTATGCAGTTTTCGTTTATAGTTATGAAGGAAAAGTGTACGAAGAAAATAATTTTTATGTTGGAATGGAATATTTCAAAGAATTTATAAAAAATTTAGCTTAGATTTTTCACTCGCTAAATGTCTTTGTGTGGTAGATATAAATCTCAACAGGGTATGTAAGCCAGCAGTCAGAGGGAAGTCCAGCTTTCATACATAAGTGGGATAAAAACTGGGTTTTATCAGGTAGCTGTTCCCAGACTTCCGGTAAAAATGTTGCCTGATGGTTTCCGTATTTAAGTATTACTCCATCTTTAAATGGCTGGAGTTTGCTGAGGAGATCATAAGGGTCTGAAAATTGTAAAGGCTGAGGATAAGACAGAACAGAAACCTTTATTTTTATATTTGACAGTTCTTCAGGTCTTACAGGCAAAAATCTTGGATCAGATGTTGCGGCTGCTATGGCGTTGTGTATAACATCTTTATAAAGGGGTCTGTGGGGGAGTATAGATCCGATACAGCCTCTCAACTGGTGGGTAGGCGAAACTTCCAGCGTTACAAATGATGCTCCCTTTTTCTTCCATACTTCGTACGGCACTTCTTTCAGGTCTATCTCAAGCCCTGTTTTCAGATATTCCTCAATAGCTTTTCTTGCAAGCTTTACAAGCGCTTTACCTTCTTCTTCTGATACCTCATCAAGAGAAAGGATAATATCTTCCATTTATGTATCCCTATAGAAAATGTAGCTTCCGTATCCCACAACTGCAGATCTATCCCCTGATGTATCCCCTGAAGTTCTGTAGTCCAGAACTTTGCCTTTCCAGCCTTTTAGTTTTGCATAATCAATCACAGCAGCAAGCCCTGTTTTTCCGCATGCCTCACATCTTTCAAGATAAGATAACTCAAGGTTCTCGACAGCCAGATTGCAGTTGGCATCTATCTCTCTCGCTACAGCATCAGGGTAGTAATGGCTCAGGTCTGTGCTTATTACCGCAACAACATCATCCCTATCATTTTTTATACCGTCTATCACCCTTTCCACAATATCGTAAGAAACCTGTCCGTAAACAACAGGAACTATTGAAAAATCCTGCAGTACCACCTGAAGGAACGGGATCTGAACCTCAAGGGAGTGTTCTTTAAGGTGTGGAATTGTGTTTAAGGTAATGGGCAGATCTTTATTTTCTAAAACAAACCTTTCTATCTCCCTTTTGTTCACCTTGACCTCACCTAACGGTGTGAGCCAGTAGTCATAATACCCAAATGATATTCCCTCAAAAGGAACATAATGGGAAGGTCCTATAAGAAGGACAGTATAGTGTTTTTTCTCAAGGTTAAGAAACTGTTTGTAGCTGTAAGCAGCTACAGGACCTGAGTATATGTATCCTGCATGGGGGGAGGCAACAGCTTCCGGTCTGTAAGGGTACAAAACAGCCTGATCAAGAAACCTGTTCAACATGTCCTTTAGGACTGCAGGATCAGCCGGATAGAACATATCACTAACAGCCGGTTCTCTAACCTGTACAGCCATTTTCACCCCTCCATACCCAATAATATTGTTTGGTTTTATTCTTTTTCAAGCTGTTTTGTTTTCCGGTATATAAAAACAAGTATTTTTGCAACGGCTCTGTAAAGCTCAGGGGGTATTTCCTGATTGATTTCTATCTGCGATAATGTCTCAACAAGAACAGGATCTTCCTTTATAGGTATGTTATTTTCTTTTGCTATCTGAATTATCCTCTCACCGATCTTCCCTTTTCCTTTTGCCACAACCTTAGGTGCTTTATCTTCGCCTCTTTTATATCTGAGGGCAACAGCCTTTTTTTCATTCATACCTCAATCCTCAAAAAATCCTCATCTATAAATTTCCTTTCCTCTGGAATATCTTTCAAGAATTTTATTGAGACAGTGTTAAAATCTTCAGTAAGTTCTTTTCTCAGTTCTTCTGTTTCATTATTAATCAAATTTTTCAGGTCTTCATTTTCCACATAAAAGTTCAGATAGAGATCCTTCCCAAAAAGGAAAATCCCTGTAAAAACTTTTCCCAGACTTTTAAAATCAAGATCTATTCTGCAGAAATAAACATTTTTTCCCTTGTTTCCTTTTTTCATAAATATGTCTCCCCTTTCCAGATCTTCCCATAAAACAGGTATGTAGGAAAATATCCCACCTGTTAATTTGGAAAGTACCTGATAGCTCTCAATCTCTTTAAGCAGACTTTTTTCTTCAGAGGATATATCCTTTTTTGAAAGAAGAATTTTTTTCAGGTCGTTCTCTAAATCTGTGAACTTTCTTTTTTTTATTTTGTTTTCAAAAAATATCCCGCTGTTTATTAATGCCTCTTTCAGTTTTTCAGGGGTAAGATCCTTTATGTGGGGAAAGATGTTTTTAAAGATAGAGGGGAGAGTTATGCTTTCATTTTTTAAGATACCTGATAAAAGCTGTGCTAATAAAGACCTTTCTTTCTGGGTTATATCTCCTCCTTTGGAAAAGGAAAACAGGGTTTCCATCAGAGTTTCCCTCAGGGTTGATGATGAAGAGACAAAAGATAGTATATCTTTTATTTTTTCCTGCTGAATGTTGAGAAACTGCAGGCTGTTGTCCCTGCCTAACACTCCTAAGATCTGGATTTTTAGCTTGTGGTCTGTTGAGGGGCTGTTCAGTATCTTTAGAAGAAGCGATGTGTCTTTCTGCAGAGGTATTTCTGTCTGAACTGTCAGCATTCCACCTTTCATTCTAAGAACAACACCGCCGGTTGGCAG
>JALVEY010000141.1 GCA_027030485.1 Persephonella sp. | reverse complement strand
TGGTATGCCCATATAGGAGGTTTTATAACAGGCTGGTTTTTAATAGATTTAATGTATAAACCTAAAAAAATAAAAGTAGTCCACTACTCTACTTTAAGATAGCAGGTTTGCTTTTGTTTCCTGCTTTATCTACAGCATAAATTTTGATTACAGAACCTTTTTTATACTCAGGTATCTTGAAAATGTATGTTTTTATAGGAATTTTGTTTAAAACCTTCCTATCTATTTCAATGATGTAGCCTGCAGTATCTTTTGAGCTACTTTCTGTCCATATAAGGTAAAACTCCCCCTTCCTTTCTATTAATTTTGGATTTGTTGGTGGCTCAGGAGGAAATATATCTTCAAATATCTTGCATTTGATATCTGAAGGTAGGCTTTCAACACCGTTGTTATCCTCAAAAGTGATGTAATAACAGTATCTGTTTCCGACGGAAACATTTTTATCAAGAAATTTATTGTCTGACAGAGATTTAAAAGGAATTGGGTATAGAACTCTTTCTTTTCCTTTATAGATGTTTGTTTTAAAGTTATTGTTTTCCCATATCAGTTTTATTCCATCTATAACAACTTTTATATCAAAAACTGGCTTTATATTTGGGTAGTTTAATGTTGGTATGTAGCAAAAATAACGGGAAAAGCGGCTTTTATTATTTTTTTCTGTTATAACTCGAATTCTGAAGCAGTACTCTTTTTCCTGAGAAAATTTATACCTGAACCAGTAGAGATTTCCTGAGTTTTTAACGGTTTTTATTATTCTGTGTTCAAAAGTAAATATCTCAAACCTGAAATTTTCCTTCATTTCTCTGCCGTCAGCATATCTTGGGATGTAATTCCAGTAAATTATAAGATCCTGATCCTGCTGTTTGATAAGAACATTTTTTACCGTTTCAGGAGATGTTGTAAAAGGTGGGTAAGGACCACCTTTAACCCCACAGCCTGCTGTAAGAATTGAAAAAAATACTAAAAAATTAAATGCCTTTTTCAATTATAAACTCCCTAAGCAAAATAAGGTTTTTAATTATTTTCGGAAATTCTTCTAAAGGTATCTGGTTAGGACCATCTGATAGTGCTTTTTCAGGTTCAGGGTGGGTCTCAAAAAAAAGACCATCTACACCTACAGAAACGGCAGCTTTTGCAAGTGGATAAATAAATTCCCTCTGTCCACCTGAAGAACTACCTTTTCCTCCAGGGAGCTGAACGCTGTGGGTGGCATCAAATATGACAGGAGCAAACTGCCTCATAATTGGAAGTCCTCTAAAGTCTACAACAAGGTTGTTATATCCAAAAGAAACTCCCCTTTCTGTAAGGTAAAATCTTTTTGCTCCTCCAAACTGAAGTTTCTCCACAATATTTTTTGTATCCCACGGTGCTAAAAACTGTCCTTTTTTTACATTAACCTCCTTTCCGGTTCTGGCAGCTGCCAGCAGAAGATCTGTCTGTCTGCATAAGAAAGCAGGTATCTGTATTATGTCAACAACTTCTGAAACCGGCTTTGCCTGATCTGATTCGTGGATATCTGTCAAAACAGGTAATCCTGTTTCCTTTTTTACTTTATCAAGCACTTTTAGACCGAACTCTATCCCTCTTCCTCTAAAAGAATGAACGCTTGATCTGTTTGCTTTGTCATATGAGGACTTAAAAACAAATCTAATATCAGGAAACTCATTCTGTAATCTGACCAGAACATCTGCCGTCTGAAGACAGATATCCTCATTCTCTATTACGCAGGGTCCTGCTATTACTGTGAATTTTTCCATCTAAAACTCCCTTTATGGTCTGATTATTTAACAATGATATTTAATATTTACTCTTAAAACAAGATTTGAAATTATCGGTATTTTAACTTAAAATTAACACAAGAAGGAATACTAACTTATGTTATAAAATTATTCCAAAAATATTTTTAGAGGTTAAGAATGTCCCTTACACAGACAATACTG
>JALVEY010000140.1 GCA_027030485.1 Persephonella sp. | reverse complement strand
TTAAAACATTGTTTTTAAAAAGTGGATTACATTTTTTTCACTATGATAAACACCTTTGCACAAAACTCCAGATCAGATGTTAGCTTAAGGGCATAATTTAAGTCTTTGTGAGCCGAAAAAGAGCCGTGTTTTTTTACAATGACCACATTTTTATCTGAGTTTTTAAAAAAATCAGAAAGAGATTCAGCAAGTTCAGGAGAGCCACTTGGTTTCTCCAGCTCAATAATTGGAACTTCACCTAAGAACAGCTTCCCTTCGTTATCTATCGGAACAAAAAGACCATTTAGCCTAAAACTTAAAGCAACAGCATTCACAGGGTGTGCATGAATTATCGCTGTATAATCTGTTTTCTGGTAGATCGCCCTGTGAACAATAAGCTCAGATGATGCTTTTTTATCCAGCTCTGAAGTTCCATACACAGGAACTTTAACAATGTCTTCCCCCGTTAGAAACCCCAGCATAGCTCCTGTTTTTGTTATGTAAATACTATCTTTATGTCTTACGCTTATGTTTCCAGCATGGGAGTTAACAAGACCTTCCCTGTACAATACATTCCCTGTGAATATTATCTGATCAACTATGTCTTTCATTTTCCCTCCCTGTTGTATACTGACCAGAAGAAAGTGCTTTTTCTTTTTGTATTAACATTCCAGCAAGTGATACCTATTCTATTTTTCCATCTTTTTAAAGGTTTTTCTAAATTTATAAAAAGCCTGTTGTCCTTTTTTTCTGCCTTTATCCAGCCTAATTCAGATATATAAATACCGCAGTTTTTGTAATTATGGATATTTTTTACCTCAGCCCATATATCCGGTGGATTTTTAGTTAGATAACCTATCGGAGGACTGTGTTTTACAACAGGAAGAACCTCAGTATTCAATACATCTTTAAAATGTTTCATCTTCGCCCAGCTTCCAACAATAGGCTGTCTGTGTATCAGATATAGGGGGGTATCTTTCGAAACATTCTGGGGATCCTGAGTGAAAAGGGCTTTATAACCCATCTCTTTCAAAACCTGTATCATCGGTCTGGTATATTCACCGTAAGGAAATGCATACACCTTAGGAACATATCCTAATAGTTTTTTCAGCCTTTTTTCAGCTTTAAGGGTATCTTCAACTATCAAAGTTTTATAGTTTTTTAGATCCATTTTTTTAAATATTTTTGCAAACCTTTTGTGTGAGTAAGAATGATTTCCAAACTCAACAAGAGGATCTTTTTTCAGGATTTCAATCTGCTTTTGGGTCAGATAGTCAGGATACTTTCCCACCCCTTCCATATACAGAAAAATAGTAAAGGGAAATCTGTATTTTTTCAGGATTTTATATGCCCTCATTGTTGATTTGTAGCCGTCATCTATCGTTATAACCACTGTTTTTGGAGGGATGTCTTCTTTTCTTTGAAGAATGTCAATCAGCTTAGACAAAGGTATCACATTAAAATTATTTTTTTTCAGATAATCCATCTGTTTCTTAAATTCTTCCATTGATACGGAGGTTGTTGGATACTTATCCTCCCCAAACTTGTGATAAATCAAAATAGTAGCAAAATCTGCAAAAACAGGAAAACTAATGGATAAAATCAGGAGAAATCCTGCAGTTATCGTATTCTTCAAGCCCGTTAGCCTTAATAATATTTTTAAGTCTCTGAACATAAACACGCCTCAGTATAGAATATTTTTCAAGATGATTTGTCAGCAAAAATGGATCATCTGTCTGTAGTCTTACAAGTCTGAATTTTCTGTAAGCCCAGCTTAAGTTTATGCTGTGGTAATAATCTTTTACAGATTTTAATATATCAGGATATGCTTTTAAATACACATCTGATTTTTTTGCCTTTATTTTAGATGCATGCTTTTTGTTGAAAGTCCATACACCAAAAAGATTGTTTGCCTGAACAAAAAATCTTGAACTTCCCCAACCGCTTTCAATGGCAGCCTGTGCAA
>JALVEY010000139.1 GCA_027030485.1 Persephonella sp. | reverse complement strand
CAAGTGCCATTACCATATCCTGTCCTTTAACATCAGGAAAAATCGCTGTCGTTATGTAAGGAACTTTATAACCTTCAGACACGATCTTTATTTCAGGAATATACTCTTTTAACTGTTTAATAAGAATATTTTCAAGATTTTTTGATCTTTTTATAAAATCTTCTTTTCGTTTTAACCAGATATCCAGAGCCTCCTTTATTGAGAGGATACCTATAACATTTTCTGTGCCGGATCTTACGCCGAACTCCTGACCCCCTCCATGGAGCAAAGGTATCAGTTCTCCACTTTTTTTTAAGAAGCCTACACCTTTAGGTGCGTTTATTTTATGCCCTGAAACAGAAAAAAAGTCTATATAACTGAAAGGGATATCAATCCTACCAAAGCTTTGAACAGTATCAGAAAAAAATAACACCCCATTTTCTCTGCATATTTCTCCTACAGCCTTTATATCCTGAACAACACCTGTCTCATTATTAACATGTATTACCCCAACAAAAAGGGTTTTGTTTGACAATTTTTCTCTCAGATCATCAAGATCAATTCTTCCTGAATTATCAATTTTTATAAACTTTACCTTAAAACCTTTTCTTTTCAAATACATAACCGGATAAAGAACAGATTTGTGTTCAATAGGGGAGAGCAGTATCTCATCTTTTGATGGGTATTTTTCTGCAAGTCCTTTTATTATGGTGTTATTGCTTTCTGTGGCACAGGAGGTAAAGATAATATCTTCAGGCTTACAGCCGGAATAATCTGAGAAAAAATGCCTTGCCTGCTCTACAGCTCTTCTGCTTTTTTGCCCGTCAGGATGGATAGAGTTAGGGTTTGCGAAAAATTCCTCAGACCAGATTTTTACATTCTGGATTATCTCAGGAAAGACCTTTGTTGTGGCTGCATTGTCAAGATATATCATCTTCAACCTCAAAATCCTTTATTATCTGGATAATATCCCTTATCACTCTTATCTTTTCATAATCCCTGTTCTTATATGCCTTTTTCATCACAGCAGTAAGGGAAGTTTTCATTATCCTTAGAGGATCATGGTAGCTTTCAGGGTTAAATGATTTTGAAAGCCCCTCCATCAGCTCAAGATAATCAAGAAAATCCCTGCCGTATTCACCAAGTAGATCAGCTGTAAGTTTAACTGCCCCTTCAATATCTCCTTTAAGCAGAAGTTTACTTATCCTTTCCATCAACAAACCTTGATACTATCTTAGCTCCTATAAGATCTCCCCAAACATTTGTTGCCGTCCTGAACATGTCCAGAAATCTGTCAACAGCTATTATGATGGCTATCCCTTCAAGGGGAAGCCCGACAGCTGAAAAAACAAGGGTCATCGTAACAAGGCCTGCAGAAGGAATACTTGCTGCACCAATAGCCGCAAGGGTTGCTGTGACAAATATAATAATCTGCTGGAACAGAGAAAGTTCTATACCAAAAACAGAAGCTATAAAAATCGCTGCCACAGCCTCATAAAGGGCTGTTCCGTCCATATTAACCGTTGCACCAAGGGGAAGGACAAAACCTGCAACCTTTTTATCAACCTTTGCCTTTTCTGTTGCCACCTCAAGGGATACAGGAAGAGTAGCAGATGAAGAGCAGGTTGAAAATGCAACAAGTATAGCCTCCCTTACCTTTTTAAAGTAGTCCAAAGGATTAAACTTCCCAACAATATATCCGATCAGACCAAGATTAAAAACAGCATGTATCAAAATTCCTATAATAACAACAACAACATACTGCCACAGTGATAATATAACCCCTATCCCTTTGTCAGCCACAACATAACCTATGAGAGAAAAAACACCTATCGGGGACAATGATATGATCCATTTTGCTATTTTTAAAAAGGCATCGTTAGATCCATCAAAAAATCCAACAACAGGATCTTTTTTATTTTTCATAAGTCCTACAACAGCTACAGCAAAAAGTATAGAAAAAAGTATCACATGTATAGCTTTACCTTCTGCAAAACTTTTAAAAATATTTGACGGAATAAGGCTGTTCAGGAACGCCTCCCATGTAAAATTGTTTACATTTATGATCTGGTCTGTTTTTTGAATGCTTGAAACATCAAACTGTATTATGTTCGTAATAACTATCCCTGTAAAAACAGCCAGAGCAGTAGTCATAAAGTAGTATAGAATAGCCTTTGATCCCATATTTTTCAGATCATTTATAGAAGACAGGGAAGCTATGCTCATAAAAATAGAAACAAAAATTAACGGCACAACTATCATTTTCAGCAGATTAAGAAAAATATCCCCGATAAACTTCAGGGACAGCATCACATCAGGAACTAAAATACCCCCTGTGATCCCTAACAAAATCCCAACTACAGTTAAATTCTCAACAGTTAAAAATCTTTTCATGATCTCTCCTGCTGTATAATTTTAATCAATTATTATAATTGGTTATAACAGGGGTTAATTATGAAATGGATTATACTGCTGATGCTTTTATTGTATGTGGGAACTATGGTTTTCTTTGTGTATATGAGGCTAAAGCCTGCCCTTAAAAGAAAAAAACCGCCCCAAAGGGCGGAAGATGTCCAGCAGAGAGATAAACAACAGAAGGAAGGAGATGAGTAATCTTTACATATACACCTTTTTTAAACACCCATCTTTTTTTCCTTTTTCTATCAGACTTTTTGTTTCTGCCTCTATTCTCTTGAACATGGCATGATTTTTGTGGTGATCCTTTATCCTCTTTCTGTAATACAGGTATCCAGAAATACTCACAACGACATAAGAAAGATACACAGCTAAGGGGTATTTCTCATACCAGAATGTGTATAAAACAACAAGATTGTGAATAACAAAAATAAGAAATATAACAGCAGAACCCACCCATACAGCATAAAGCATGCTGTCAGGCTTATTTTCGTAAGGTTCAAGCCTTATAAGTTCCTCCCTGTTTTTATTTATCATCTGTTTTATCTTTTTACACTTTGGGGTGTCTTCCTCTAAGATCTCCTGATAGGCAATCTGGATATTACTTATCTCGCTCTGGGTATTTAATGTTTTATAATCCTGAAGAAATTTCGGGTTTTTGTTGAGAAGGTGGAGAACTTCCTCTTCAGAAAGTTCTCCTTTACCTGTTATCTCCTTCATCTCGTTGTATATAAATGTGTACAGCCCATCCCTTTTTATCTGTTTTGCAACTTTTTTAAGATCCAGCATCACTACCCCTTCTGAACCGCTGCTGCTGTCTCCGGGACTATAACATCTTTCTTAAGTTGTGAAGGTTTAAATATTCCTATCAGTCCTTTAAGCCCGATAGTTGCGATAATGTTAAACATGAATATGAACCATGCTGCAAGAATCATAGCACCACATATACCTGCCAGTATCATGTAGCCTAAGAACTCACCTTCAGTGTAAACATGTCTTCTGAGCATACCATCAATCCCTGCCATTCCCATAAATGCTCCCATTCCTATTCCTCCAAGGAGGTGAAGCCAGAAATGCCAGTTAGCAAGTCTCTGGCTGAATAGTTTTACAGAGTTGTTTGTCAGTATAGGGAATAATATGTATATGGCACTGTAAAGGGTCATAGTCAGACCTACAAGTATGGCAACATGGAAGTGTGCCCCTGCCACCCACTGGGTGTTGTGTAGTATCCTGTTCATTCCCAGATCAGCCTGTATTATTCCTGCAGGAACAGCAAGGGCAAATCCAAGAAGTCCACCAAGTAAAAACTTCAGTTCGTTTGTCATCTTAAGGGGTCTTGCAAGCCACAGTGTTGTTAGCGTAATAAAAAATGCAAGACCCTGTGTTATAAGCTCAAAGGCTGTTATCATCTCACCTGATGCCAGTTTCATTATCTCAGGCTGAGGCTGATCAGAAAGAAGGTGGTGGCTCCATACAGCCCACGATACTATCAGTTCAAGAAGAAGTGCTGCCCTTGCTATATTCTGCATAAAAAGGTTTCTTCCTGTAATCAGCATAGCAAGCAGATACCATGTTCCTGCGACATATATCAGAACAAGCCCGTCTGCTATGAGATCAAGACCCCACCAGAAAATATTCTTATAAAGAAGTGCATCAACAGAGTGGTAATGAAGTCCCCACTGGAAAACATGGTTCCCGATAAAAAACAGTATCAAAAGGCCGGCTCCAAGTATAACAAGTGCATCTAAAAATGTATCAACAGTTCCTCTGAAAATGGCAACAATAGGCAGTGAAAGTGGAGGCTCTTTTACATAAGGTTCTTTTCCTCTGATTTTGTTAACTATATTTAGAAAACCATCTATTCCAAACGCACTCATAAGCAGAGGTTTTATAGGCTGTTTTTTCTGTCCTTTTGGTGTGTAAAACACCGTTCCGTATATGTTAACTATAAATGCCAGCGTTCCTATCATAATAAAAGCAATACCAACAACAAACATTACAGCCCCAACAACGCTGAACTGGGTAAAATCTGCAGGAAGGGGCCAGTATATTGTGTATAAAGGAGCATAATGGTAAACAAAGCCAGAGAGCCATACCAGAACTGTTCCGACAGACATTATGATCCATGTAAAATTGGCTAATCCGATGCTGAATATGGGCTTTTTCATAAGGTAAGGAACGAGGAATAAAAATGCCCCAAAAACAAGAAGATATGTTGAGCCAAAAATTCCTACTATCGGGTGAACAGTCATAATGGCAAAAAAGTGGCTGTCATCAATAAAAGGTAAAGGCGTTATCTCCTGCCCTCTCATCAGCATTCCTTCAATTGCAGCAACTCCATAAAAAATAAGACCTACTACAACAAATCTCAGAGTTATTTTCTGTAGAGGGCTTAATCCCTCGTGGTCAAGACCTCCATTGTTTCCGTTAATCAGAATATCTTTTATGCTCATTTTCTTCCCTCCATTGAGACCTGTTTATTACAACCGACAACCTTGAAAGCCTCAGGAACTTTCATTCTTGCTCCTTTTGGTCCCGAATATTCTGTGCTTAATACATAAAAAGTCCCTTCCTCATGGAACTGCCACAGCAGCTCATTATTATGTCCGGGAACCACCTGCATCTGAAAAACCATGGAGTGATCAGGTCTGAACAGACCAAAGCCGTAAGTCAGGTCTTCACTTACAACATTGAATTTTACTACTTCACCGCATTTGATATTGATAGGCGTCTGCTCAGGAAAGATAAACTCATGGTTTTTAACGGTAATATTAATCTCCTTATCTGCAGGAATTTTGTGTTTTTTTAGCTCCCACGCAACCCAGGGGATTTTGTTGTAGGTAAGTATATGAATTCCCACCCCAACAACAACAAGAATTCCAAGATAAGTGTAGAACACTTTTGGCGTCAGCCATGTTTTGTAAGTTTCGGGCTTTTTTGTGACCCTGTAGGCAAACCACCCTATTAGGGACATAATAGCGAATGCATAAATGGTATAAACCACCTTAAGGGCGAATAAAACCTCAGCTGAAGTTGTCATACTGATTCCTCCCCAAAAAGATTAGGATTTAGACCTGCTGATGTGTGGTGTGATTTTATGTTTTGATACAAAAACTATAAGACTATTTTTTTGAGATTTAATTGATACAGGTCAATTTTCAAAATTAAGGGAAGGATCAGTCTAACAGATCTTTCAACCTGTTCTCCCACAAGTCCCTAAGCCTGTTCATATCCTCAGAAAATTCTATATTTTCAACCTTAATGTTAAGGAACGGATCATTCTCCACAGTTCCTAACACCTTGAATCCTAAAGCCATCTCCCTTGCCTTTGCTTCAAGATAAGGAATGTCCTCCCTTGAAGCTGAAATTACAACAATACTTCTCATCTCATCAAAAAGCTCAAAATCAGGTCTGTATCTGGTTTCTATTTGCAAATTAAGTCCAAAAGTTTTCTCATCTAAAAATGCAGATTCTAAAATCGCCGTTATTAAACCTCCGTCTGAAACATCATGGGCAGATTTTATCTTTTGTCTGTTTTCCATTATAAATTCTGATAGTTTCTTCTCCACACCGAAATCCACGGGAGGGATAGAACCTGCAACAAGACCGTGAACCTCTTTTAGATACTCACTGCCGTTTACTATAGGCTCTTTGTCAACTTCACCGATTATCACAACAATATCCCCTTCTTCCTGATAAAAGGAAGGAATAGCATATTCAGGCTTTTCCAGAACACCAACAGCAACAACTGTGGGGGTGGGATATACATTTACCCTTCTGTCCGGAAGAACAGTTTCATTGTATAAGGATACATTTCCGCTTATAACTGGAGTGTTGAGCTGTCTGCAGGCATCTGCCATTCCTTTTGTTGCCATCTCAAACTGCCACATTATCTCTGGATTTTCAGGATTTCCCCAGTTTAGGCAGTCTGTTATTGCGAGGGGTTTTGCTCCTGAAACATAAACATTCCTTACAGCCTCTACAACAACCCTTTTTCCCCCTTCATAAGGATCAAGATACACCCATCTCCCATTTCCGTCTGAGGATACGGCAACAGCTTTTTCAGAGTTTATCTCAGGTTTTACAGCCCATCTTATTCTTAAAACAGCCGAGTCGCTTCCCGGTTTAACAACTGTGTTTATCCCAACCTCATGATCATACTGCCTGTAAACCCATTCCTTTTTTGCTATCGTCGGGGAGGATATTACCTTTCTTACTGCTTCTTTTATATCAACTTCTGGCAGGCTGTTTTGATCAAACGCTCTTGTCTTTTTAAAATATTCAGGCTCTTTTCTGGGTCTGTTGTAAACCGGTGCGTCATCAACTATCGCAGATATGGGAAGGTCTGCCACCTTTTCCCCTTTGTAAAAGACCTCCATTCTTTTTGTGTCTGTTGTTTCTCCTATGACAGCAGCCTCAAGACCGTAAGATTTTGCTGTTTTTATCACCTGTTCAACATTTTCGTCATCAACAGCATAAAGCATCCTTTCCTGAGATTCTGAAAGGAGTATCTCATAAGGTGTCATTCCTTCTTCCCTGAGGGGAACATTCTCAAGATAAACCTTTACGCCCATTCCTGATTTTGAGCCGAACTCCGATGTTGAACCTGCAAGCCCTGCAGCCCCAAAATCCTGACATCCTACTATCAGACCTTTTTGCATAACCTCCAAAGTGCATTCAATAAGCCTTTTACCAAAAAATGGATCACCTATCTGGACGTTTGGTCTTTTTGATTCTGACTCTTCTGTAAACTCAGCAGATGCCATCGTTGCACCATGTATCCCGTCTCTACCTGTTGATGAACCAACCATCACCATTTTCTGTCCTATTTTTGTAGCCCTTGCCCTGAATATTTTATCTTTTTCCAAAATCCCCAGACAAAACGCATTTACGAGGGGATTTCCTGCGTAAACCTCATCAAAAACCACCTCCCCACCTATTGTAGGAACACCAATACAGTTTCCGTAAAAGCCTATACCTTTAACAACACCCTGTGCGATAGGTTTTGCATCTTTTATATTTTCCCTTTTTCCGTCATTTCTTGGATCTCCAAATCTAAGACTGTCAAATGCACACACAGGTCTTGCGCCCATAGAGAGGATATCCCTTATGATACCGCCAACACCTGTTGCTGCCCCGTGAAAAGGTTCTATATAAGATGGGTGGTTGTGGGACTCAATCTTAAATGCAACGGCATATTTATCATCTATTTCAACAACACCTGCATTTTCTCCCGGTCCCTGCAGAACCCAAGGAGCTTCTGTTGGGAAAACTTTCAAAAAAGGCTTAGAGGATTTGTAAGAGCAGTGTTCACTCCACAAAGCCCCGAATATTCCAAGCTCAACCTCATTAGGTTCTCTCCCAATTAATTGAACAATTCTTTTGTATTCCTCAACAGTCAGTCCGTGGGCAGACAGGATTTTCTCGTCCATTAACTTCTCCTGAAATAAAGTTTTTACAGA
>JALVEY010000138.1 GCA_027030485.1 Persephonella sp. | reverse complement strand
TTCATTGAAACAAAATAGGCAACAGCAAGCAGTATAACAAGCCACAGAATAAGTTTTATCTTATTCCACATCTTTTACCTCATAAATAGCTTTTTTTATTTTGTCGTAAAGTTCCTTAAGATCCTGTGATATCACCTTTACCTCTCCTATCACAGGCATAAAGTTAGTATCACCATTCCATCTGGGGACTATATGATTATGAAGATGGCTCTCAAGTCCTGCACCTGCAACCCTCCCAAGATTGTACCCCAGATTAAAACCGTCAGGTTTTAATGATTTTCTTAATGCTTTTATTCCTATCTTCGTAAGTTTTGATATTTCGCACAGCACTTTATCCTCAACCTGTGTGTAATCCCCGATATGCTGGTAGGGTGCTACCATCAGATGTCCTGCGTTGTATGGATAAAGGTTCATTATGATAAAGGCATTTTCACCCCTGTACAGTACAAGCCTTTTTTCGTCTTCATCAGGGTTTTTTGCGGCAGAACACAGGAAACATTCTTCCATCTTGTCATAAGTTTCTATATACTGGCTTCTCCAGGGTGAGAAAAGCTTTTCCAATTTTACCCCCTAATATATCCTTTTTGGATCAACATCAATAATTAATTTTATACCTTTTTTTTCTGCAGTTTTGTGTAAGTTTATTATCTTTTCTTTATGTTTAAAATCTTTTAGAATAACCTGCACTCTGTTTTTTCCCCTTGCATACTGCAGGTAAGCGTTATAGGGACCTTCATAATTTATATCTTTTATGTTTTCATCTTCTATCCAGCTGTATAATATCTGTCTTATAGTGTTTATCTCTAAGTTTTTCTTTTCAAATGTCAGTAGTATAAATCTTGAAAAAGGGGGAAGTTTCAGCTTTTTTCTGTTTTCTATCTCTTTTTTGTAAAATATTTCAGGGTTTTTTTGTGTTATTGCCCTGATCTCTGTGTTGTTTTCTGTCTGGTTTGTAAGGATTATGTATTTTTTTTTGGCTTTCATAAAGGGTAGTAAAATAGATCTAAAGAATGCTTCCTCTCCTCTGAAATCTGGAAGATACAGGAAAAAATCTGGATTTATGTTGATCACAATATCATAATCCTTTTCTATAAACCCTTTACCTGAAAGGGAGGACACAATCTTTATGTTTTTTAATCTGTTTCCAACTTTTTCCTTTATTAACTTTTCAACTTTCTCTATCCCGTAGCCTACCTCCTTTAACGGATTTTCACATTCAGGACACTCATTTATGTATTCATACTTTTTCCCGCAGTGGTCGCACTGGAGAAACATATTTTTATCTGCTTTGTGAACTTTGAGGGGAAGATCACATCTTTTGCATTTTATCTCCTCTTCGCATCTAAGGCAGTAAAGGAACGAGGAATAACCTTTTTTGTTTACAACAATAAGAAAGCTCTTTTTACTTTCTTTTATAAGATCAAGGATATCACTATCAATAATCCTGTCAGGTAAGAACTTTTTCAGGGAAATCTGGGGATTTTTGGTTTTTAATATGTTTCCATTTTCTGATTTTTTTGCTTTTTTTGTTAAAAGCATATAGTAAGACTCTGTTGAGACGGCAGAAGCTCCATATATCAGTGATAGATCTTTTTTTATCCTGTACAGCTCAAATGCCACCCTTCTTGCATCGTATCTTGGCGATCTCTGGTTTTTGTAGCCTTCGGAGTATTCTTCCTCAATTATTACTGTTGATAAATTCTTTATGGGAATAAAGAGAGATGGATGTGTTCCTAAGATAACCGTACCTTTTAGCTTTTTTAGTGCAAACCAGTTTTTTATCTTTTCTTTTTCAGGTATGCCGTCAAAGTAGATAAAGAGTTTATACCCAAATATATTTTTTAGTCTTGGATAAAGTTTTTTTATAGTTTCAATGTTTGGAAATATAAGAAGGGTTGATCTGCCTTTTTTTATGTTTCCTTGAGCTATCTGTATGTATTTTGTTAGTCTTTT
>JALVEY010000137.1 GCA_027030485.1 Persephonella sp. | reverse complement strand
GCTTTCTGGAGCGGTTTTATAATGTGGAAAAGGGTTGGATTTTTTGAGGTTCAGGGGCTTAAAAGATTTCTGGTGTATATCAGTTCATCGCTTATAATACTTTTTTATCTTGGACTTACGATCTTCCGGCTTTATGTTAGATATTTCATTTCCCACCACTGAAAAAATGAGTAAAAAAGTTGACTGGGGCGTTTAAGGCTCCATCTTTATTAAATAGGAATGGTTAAAATAAAAAAATCCCAGCTTCAGGATATTTTTGATCTAATAAAAAAAGAGTACAGGGTTGTAGCTCCCGTATTAAAGGACGGTGTTATTCAGCTTGATTATATTGAAAGTTTTAATGACCTTCCTTCAGGTTATACACAGGTAGAAGAAAAAAGTTTTTATAAAACAGAAAAAAATGGGGAGGGCTTTTTTTCTTATTCCAGACCTTCTCTTCCTTACAAAAGGTTTTTGATTCCTCCAGAGTTTACATTCTTGAGCATAAAAAAAGAAAATGGCAAGCTTAGATTTAAGGAAAAGATACCTGATAAAAAGACAGCCTTTTTTGACATAAGAGCCTGTGATCTGAAAGCTGTACACATACTTGATGATGTTTTTATAAACAAAAACAAACACCCAGATCCTTACTACAAAGCCGTTAGGGAAAACATTTTTATAGTAGCTGTCACATGTTTTTCACCTTCTGATGTATGTTTTTGCAGTTCAATGGGCATAAAGCTAAAACCAGATAGAGGTTTTGATATTCTACTTACAGAGCTTGATGACTGTTTTGTTGCTGAATGGGGAACGGAAAAAGGTAGAAAACTGCTTGAAAAACTGCATTATGAAAAAGTTCTTGAAAAGGATCTGCAGAAGATAAACAAAAAATTAAAGGAAACCCAAAAAAAGATAAAAAGGTATGTTGATACACAGAACCTTCCCCAGATCCTTTATTCTAAAATAGAGGGAAAGCACTGGGAAGACATAGGGAAAAGATGTCTTGCCTGCACTTCATGTACACAGCTTTGTCCAACCTGCTTCTGTTTTGATATTGTTGAAAAAAATTTCCCCCTTGAAGGAAGGTCTGAGAGGATAAGGGTTTATGATTCATGTTTCAGTCCAACATTTGCAACAGTTCACAGATTTAACATAAGGGAGAGCATCGCATCAAGATACAGACAGTGGCTTATGCACAAATTTGCTTACTGGACAGACCAGTTTGGTGAATTTGGGTGTGTTGGCTGTGGAAGGTGTATAACATGGTGTCCTGCAATGATTGATATAACACAGGAGATAAAAAATATCAGGGAAAGCCGATGATAGCACAAAATCCGTATCTGCTTAAAAAGTGCCGTATAATACAGAAAATAAGGGAAACAGAGGACACATATACATTTTTTATAAAAACAGATATTCAGCCTGCCGCTGGTCAGTACAACATGATTTATTACTTTGGTGTGGGAGAATCACCGATAACCATTGCAGGAAAAGAAGGCAGTATTATCCAGCACACCATAAGGGCTGCCGGCGATGTGACATCACACATAGATTCCTTAAAGGAAGGAGATTTTCTATACATAAGAGGTCCTTACGGAAACAGATGGGAGATTGAAAAGGCTTACGGAAAACAGCTTGTTCTTATATCAGGTGGTCTTGGACTTGCTGCAATAAAATGGATAATGGAAGAGGCTATAAAACAGAAAGAAAATTTCAAAGGGGTTTTATCCCTATACGGATCAAAAAATTACGACTCTCTTTTGTACAGATATGATTACGATAGGTGGTTTCCACAGATTGATTTCAGAATAACCTTAGATAATCCTGATCCAAGATGGAAAGGGCATGTAGGTCTGATAACAGAGCTTATAAAAAAATCGGATATTGAAAAAGATGCTGTTGTTTTTATGTGCGGTCCTGATCCTATGGTTAAGTTTTCTGTTATTGAACTTCAAAAAAAGGGCGTTTCCCTTCAAAACATTTACCCATCAATGGAAAGGCATATGAAATGCTCTGTTGGAACATGCGGACACTGTATGTTTGGACCTTTTTTTGTGTGTAAAGATGGACCTATTTTCAGTTATTCACAAATAAAGGAGTTTTTTGAAAGGAAAGAGGTATGAGGATAGGTGTTTTTAAGTTCGCTTCTTGTGATGGGTGCCAGATAGCATTTTTTGACATGTCAGATAAACTTCTTGATCTGGGGTTTCAGATTGATTACTTTATTGAGGCACAGTCAACAAACAGGTTTAATGAATTTGATCTTTCCTTTGTTGAAGGCTCAATCTCAACTCCGGAGCAGGAAAATCTTATAAAAAAAATCAGGGAAAAAAGCAAAAAACTTATAACAATAGGTGCATGTGCAGATTCTGGAGGAATACAGTCAATTAGGAATTTTATGGATTTCAAGGAAGTTTTATCATCTGTTTATCCAAACCCTGACTACATAAAAACTCTTGAAAAATCAAAGCCTGTTTCTGATTATGTTAATGTTGATCTTGAGATAAGGGGCTGTCCAATAAACCCCCACCAGCTTTATGAGGTTGTTGTCTCTCTTTATCTCGGCAAAACACCTTATCTTCCTGAATATCCACTCTGTCTTGAGTGTAAGAGAAAAGGAAATCCATGTGTTCTTGTTCTGGGAAAACCATGTCTTGGCAGTGTAATAAAGGCAGGGTGCGGTGCTTTATGCCCATCTTTCAATGCAGGCTGTTATGGTTGCTACGGTCCTGTAGAAAAACCAAACCTTGATTCATTAAAAGAGATATTCAGGGAAAGGGGATTGGGTGATCTGTATGAAAAAATATTAACAAGCTTTAACGGATACAACAGGGTTTACAGGGAGAGATATGAAAAAGGTTGATATTTTAACAAGGGTTGAGGGTGAAGGTAAGATATGGATAGATCTAAAAGACGGAAAAGTTAAAGATGTTATCCTGAATATTTATGAAGCCCCAAGGTTTATTGAAGGTTTGCTTAAGGGAAAAAGCTATGAGGTCATACCCCACATTACAGCAAGAATATGCGGTATATGTCCTGTAGCTTATCAGATGAGCGGTGTTCAGGCTGTTGAGGATGCATTCGGTATATCTGTATCCCCTGAAGTTGAGAAATTGAGAAAACTTTTTTATTACGGAGAATGGATACAGAGCCACGGTATTCATGTTTTTTTTCTACATCTTCCTGATTTTTACGGTAAGTCATCAATATTTGAGATCGCAAAGGAAGATAGAGATTTGCTCATAAATGGTCTGAAGATAAAAAATATAGGTGGAAAAATAATTGAAATAATAGGTGGAAGAGTGTCCCACCCTGTTTCTGCTGCTGCAGGGGGATTTACGAAGTATCCGGAAGAAAAAGAGCTGAAAGAACTTATCCCTGATATACAGGAGGCTGTTGATCTATCCATTTATTTTTTAAAAAAGTTTTCAAAATTCAGATTTCCTGATGGAAACATAGAAGGTCTTCAGTTTGTTTCACTTTTCAAAGAAAATGAATACCCTATTCTAAACGGGGATATTATCTCTGATAAGGGCTTAAAACTTTCAAAAGATGAGTTTGACAGTATCTTTTTAGAGTTTCAGGCACCCTACTCAACAGCAAAAAAATGCAGGATAAAAGGAAAGGAAAAGTATGTTGTGGGACCTATCTCAAGGTTTAACAATAACTACGAAAAACTTTCTCAAACAGCATTAAAGGTATCAAAGGAAATAGGCTTAAAACCATTTGAAAAAAACAGTTTTAAAACGATACTTATAAGGCTGATAGAGATAATCCACTCCCTTGAAAAATCTGTTGAGATAATAAAAAGCTACAAAAAGCCGGATGAAAAAATAAATATCAGGACAAAAAGATCGGCGGGAACAGGAATATCGGAAGCACCGAGGGGAATACTGTGGCACAAATACTCATTTGATGAGGATGGAAAAATCCTTGAGGCTAATATTGTTCCTCCAACATCACAAAATCAAGATGCGATGGAGGATACAGTTAAAAATTATTTGAACAGGATTTCAGTTGGTGATATAAACAAAATGGTTTTTGAAGCTGAAAAAATAATAAGAAATTTTGATCCCTGTATATCCTGTGCGACACACTTTTTGAAAATAGACAGAGATCTAAAAAAATGCAGAATTTTTTAAATATCAAGTTCAAGACTCATAAGATACATATCCTCACCATCAATTATATTTAGATTAAAGCTCTGGCATTCAGGACATATAAACCGGTTATCCTCAACAGTAAACTCGTTTTTACAATCCTCACATTTTGCAACAACATCCTGAATGATCATCTCAAGCTCTGCATTTTCACATACCGTTTTTTCCTTGAATGTATCAAAGGCTATTTTTAAAAGGTGGGGTTCAATCCCTGAGAGCTTACCTATCTTAACGACAACCTTTAAGACAGATTTTGCATTGTTCTTTCTAACATTTTCCTCAATCAGCCCCATTAAACTCTGAACAACAGAAAACTCATGCATTTTAATAATCTACACCAAACTATACATCAAATTCCACTTTGCTTGTTATACATTTATACCTAAATTTATTTACATAAAAATATGGAGGGGTGATAAAAAAATGAAAAAAAAATTGGTAGTATGGTTAAAGGAAGTATCAATTAATGATGTTCCCCTTGTAGGTGGTAAAAATGCTTCCCTTGGAGAAATGATTAATGCCCTTTCTTCAAAAGGTGTTAATGTTCCCAATGGCTTTGCTACCACATCTGAAGCATACTGGTATTATCTTGATTACAACGATCTCAGAGAAAAGATCAAAGAAGTTTTGAAAGATCTTGATATTAATGATGTGAACAATCTGCATCAGCACGGCGTTAAAGTAAGAAACCTAATCAGAGGAGGAGAATTTCCTCCAGATCTAAAAGAAAAGATACTTGAATATTATCACCAGCTTAGTAAAGAGTATGGTCAGGAGTATGTTGATGTTGCTGTCCGTTCTTCAGCAACTGCTGAAGATACAGAAGAAGCATCATTTGCAGGTCAACAGGAAACATATCTAAACATCAAGGGGGATGAAGCCCTTTTAGATGCTATCAAAAGATGCTATGCTTCCCTGTTTACAGACAGGGCTATATCTTATAGAGAGACCTTTGGATTTAATCACTTTTCTGTAGCACTCTCTGCAACTGTTCAAAAAATGGTTCGCTCAGATAAAGGATCTTCAGGAGTTATGTTTACCCTTGATACAGAAAGCGGTTTTAAAGATGTTGTTTTAATTACCAGTATATACGGTCTTGGCGAGCTTATCGTTGGAGGGGTTGTAACCCCTGATGAATTTCTTGTTTTTAAACCTACATTAAAAAAAGGCTACAAAGCGATAATAGAAAAAAAGTTAGGTCATAAAGACAAAAAAATGATCTATGGGGAGGGTGAAGAAAAAACAAAGGTAGTTCCTGTCCCTCTTGAACAACAAAAACGGTTCTCTTTAACAGATGAAGAGGTTTTAAAATTAGCAAACTGGGGAATACTCATAGAAGAACATTACTCACAAAAAAATGGTAAATGGACACCTATGGATATAGAATGGGCAAAAGATGGTGAATTAAATGAGCTTTTTATTGTGCAGGCAAGACCTGAAACAGTTCATTCAAGAAAAGATCATTCTAAATTAAAGGTGTACAAAATCACTGAACCTCCTGAAAAAAGAAAAGAAAAAATACTTATTACCGGAATTGCTGTTGGAAACAAAATAGCAACTGGAAATGTAAAAATTCTTATGTCTCCGGAAGAAGGTGAAATCTTTAAGGAAGGAGACGTTCTTGTAACAGATATGACAGATCCTGACTGGGAACCTATAATGAAGAAAGCTGCTGCAATAGTTACAAATAGAGGTGGAAGAACTTGCCATGCAGCGATAGTGGCGAGGGAGCTTGGCGTTCCAGCTGTTGTTGGAGCAGGAAATGCAACAGAAGTTCTAAAGGATGGTCAGTTTGTTACCGTTTCGTGTGCTGAGGGAGATGTTGGTTATGTATATGATGGTCAGATAGAGTATGAGATTGAAGAGGTAGATATAAACTCATTACCCAAAACAAAGACGCCAATTA
Source organism: Persephonella sp. (assembly GCA_027030485.1). GTDB lineage: Bacteria > Aquificota > Aquificia > Aquificales > Hydrogenothermaceae > Persephonella_A. The sequence goes on along the minus strand of JALVEY010000137.1, from coordinate 2,025 downwards.
TGATGAACATAGCAACTCCAGAAAATGCCTTTGATTTATCATTTCTACCAAATGCAGGTGTTGGTCTTGCAAGGGAAGAATTTATTATAAACAACTATATAGGAATTCATCCCAACGCCCTTATTAAATTTGAGGAAATAAAAGAAAAAGATCCCCATCTTGCAAGGGAAATTGAAATAAAAACCTTTGGATATGAAAATTGCACTCAGTTTTACGTAGACAAACTATCTTACGGAATAGCAAAAATAGCAGCCGCATTTTATCCAAAACCGGTTATAGTCAGATTTTCAGATTTTAAATCTAACGAGTACGCAAACCTTCTGGGTGGTAAATATTTTGAACCTAAAGAAGAAAATCCTATGCTTGGATGGAGAGGAGCTTCAAGGTACTACTCCCCTGAGTTTAAAGAAGCTTTTGGTCTTGAATGTAAAGCTATAAAAAAAGTAAGAGAGGAGATGGGTCTGGATAATGTAATAGTCATGATACCCTTCTGTAGAACTCTTGAAGAAGGAAGAAAAGTTGAAGAAGTAATGGCCGATTACGGTCTCAAAAGAGGAGAAAATGGACTTCAGGTTTATGTTATGACAGAAATACCATCTAACGTTATTTTACTGGAGAAGTTTGCCCAATACTTTGATGGATTTTCAATCGGTTCAAACGATCTAACACAGCTAACTCTTGGTCTTGACAGAGATTCATCCCTTGTTGCCCATCTTTACGACGAGAGAAACGAGGCTGTAAAAGAGATGGTTGCAATAGCAATCCACAAAGCAAAAAAAGTAAAAAGAAAAATCGGTATCTGTGGACAGGCTCCATCAGATCATCCAGACTTTGCCCAATTTTTGGTAGAACAGGGAATTGATACGATCTCAATAAATCCGGATGCGATAATTACTACAACAAAAGCCATTTATGAAATAGAAAAAAAACTGGGACTTCATCGGTAAACTGGAGCTAAAAAGATGGCTGTAGTGGATGAGTATAAAAACAAGCCTATAGAAGAGATATTGGTAGAGTTTGGGGTAAATACAAAAAAAGGTTTATCAGATGAAGAAGCAAAAGAGAGAATAAAAAAATACGGTCTGAACGAAATACCTGAAAAAGAAGAGCCATTATGGCACAGGGTGTTCAGAAGATTTTGGGGCCCTATACCATGGATGATAGAGATAGCTGCTGTTCTCTCAGCATCTGTTCAGAAATGGGAAGATTTTACAATTATCATGATTCTCCTGTTTGTAAACGCAGGAGTAGATTTTTGGCAGGAGCATAAAGCTCTTTCTGCTCTTAAGGTTCTAAAGCAGAAGCTTGCACGGAAAGCTATAGTTTTGAGAAATGGAATATGGAAAGAGATTGATGCAAGATACATAGTCCCTGGCGATATAGTAAAACTTAAAATCGGGGATATAATACCAGCAGATATAAAATTAATAGACGGCGACTTTATTCTCATTGACCAATCTGCCCTTACAGGTGAATCTCTGCCAGTAACAAAAAGAGTAGGAGATGTGGTTTACGCCAACTCTGTCGTCAGGCAGGGAGAAATGATAGGCATCACCGTTGCAACAGGTTTAGATACCTATTTTGGGAAAACTGTTAAACTTGTAGCAAAAGCAGAAAGAGAACAGCGTTCCCACCTTCAAGAGATGGTAATTAAAGTTGGGAACTTTCTTATCATTACCACCATATTCCTTGTAGCGATCATCATACTGGTCGGAATTTCAAGACAGGAGTCGTATATAGAACTTCTCAGGTTTTCACTTGTATTAACCGTTTCTGCAATTCCTGTAGCTTTACCCGCTGTATTAACGGTTACAATGGCTATAGGAGCATTATCCCTCGCACGAAAACAGGTTATAGTCAGTAGACTTGCTTCTATAGAAGAGATGTCCGGAATGGACGTTTTATGTTCAGACAAGACAGGAACATTAACTAAAAATCAGATGACCGTATCAGTCCCGTTTACAGTAGATGGGTATAAATCAGAAGATCTTATGTTTTACGCAGCATTAGCCTCAAAAGAAGAAA
>JALVEY010000136.1 GCA_027030485.1 Persephonella sp. | reverse complement strand
CCTGATATTTTGGGTGTTTTTCAACCTGAGCATCAATTGAAACATCAAGAAGTTCTTTTTTCAGCCTTGCAGGGTGTCCTATCCTGACAACATTCACGCCTCTTTTTATCAGTCCTTCAACTATGTTGTCAACGGCTGTGTTGCTGTCAGCTGCTGCAAGTATTTTGTCTCCCTTTTTTACATGCTGTAGTATAACCTCAAGAAGAGTTGTTGTTTTTCCTGTTCCGGGAGGACCGTGTATCAAAAAAAGGTGCGGACTGCATACGGCTCTTTTTACAGCCTCTTTCTGAAACTCGTTAAGGTTCTTATCAAAGAATTTTAGCTCTTCATGACAGACTTCAGGTTTTTTATTTCCAAGTATAATCTTTTCATCAAAGAGTGAATACCCCTTTTCGAAAAATTCCAGAGATCCAAGCATTCTTTTAAATGTTATATCGTTTACAAAAAGATCAATTCTCCATCTTTTACCTTGAGGAAGTTTCTGAGAAAATACAACCGTAATAAAATTTTTTGCTTTCTCAAAAACAGTACCTTCAATACCATCTTTCAAAGGGTGCTTTCTGCTGACCAGAACAACATCTCCAACATTTATCTGGTGATCAGGCATATCCTCTTTGTAAAACCTGTAAACAAGAAAATCCCCAACTATAGTTCCTAAAAATGATCCTTTAAGGTTAAGTACAGCTCTTCCTTTTTTCTCTCTTTCTTTACCGGAGAGGCTCATTATCTCATTAAGGTGAAACTCCCTCTCTGCATCTCTTTCAAGCTCCACCAGATTTTCCCAATATTTTGAATATTCATATCTGTCTTTAAATTTTAGTTTCAATCTTTCTCCTTATTTATTTTTTCTTAAGAAGCCAGTAAACTATCCCGAGGGATAACACTATAGCCCCATAACTGAGAAGTTCAATAGCTTTTTCTGCAGAAAGTGAAACAATAAGGATCTTTCTGATTATGGCAGCAAGTGCAACACCGATAAAAGCTCCTATGGCAAAACCACCACCTTTTAGGTGCTTTATCTCTTCCTGCATTAGTTCAGAAACAGCCCAGAGAACCAGCAGTGTACCCAGCGTCATAAGTATCCCTTTATCAAAAGGAACAATACCGAAAACAAGCTGGTATATATCGTAAACAAAAAGTCCCAAAACAAAGAATGAAACAAGAATTAAAGCTCCAACAAGGGTAAAATCAAGCATGTCAGAAAATCTTTTTGCGATAATAAAAAGGGTTTTTTCAAATTTTGTCATTACCTGATACTTACTCAGTTCTTCCTCACGGTATGCAGCTGTCAAAATATCAAGATTTATGTCCAGAAGTTTGCCTATTGATGCCACGAGGGCGTTTCTTTCATCAGAAAGACCAAACTCCTGATTTATCTTTTCTATAAAAAATCTTCTTATAAAGTTAAAAGAGGCATTGACATAGTGGGTTGGAAGTCCTATCTCAACATGCTTTTCACCTATTCTGTAAAGTCTATGAAAATATGCGTAATCGTAATTACCTGTAAAAAGATCGTCGTACCACTCTCTTAATTTTTCCTGATGCCTTTTTATTATTTCATCTGTTTTTAAGTATTTCCTTGATTCAGGAAATCTACTGATAAACTTGTAAAACCTTTCAATAAACTCCTCTTTGTACTTTTCCATTACAGGTTTTAGTCTCAGAATGTTTTTTACATCATCTTCTCTAAACTCAAAATCCTTTTTAATCTGTTCAAATCTTTCCATCTCTGCTCCTTATGCTTTTTGTCATTGTTGTTAAACTATTCTGCCATTAATTTAGTTAAAAAATAAGGAGTTTTTCAATGGAAAATCTAAAATTAAAAAACTTAAAAAAATTAGAAGGCAAAGATACAGAATGTTATAAATGTGGTGTGCAGGATGTTCCTGTATATGAAGACCCTAATATAGAAGGTTTATTCTTCTGTGAAAAATGCTGGCAGGAAAGGATAAAAACAGAAGAGGTAGAAAAGTGGGGATTTGAGGAAGAAATCCCCTACGAATAATTATTTTGATTTTTTCTTCTTT
>JALVEY010000135.1 GCA_027030485.1 Persephonella sp. | reverse complement strand
GTTCCCCAGAACATAAGATGCTGTGGTGCTCCACAGCTTTATGGAGGAGAGGTTGAGCTTTTTGAAAAGCTGTACAAACACAACAAACAGGAGATAGACAGGTATGAGTTTGATTATATAGTGGTTGCATGTCCAACCTGCGGTGGTGCTCTTGAAGAAGAGTACGGATATCCTGTGAAGGATTTTGCACAGATTTTACAGGAGGAAGGTTATCTTGTTTTTAAAGGAAATGGTGAGAAGGTAACATTCCACTTCCCATGCCATTCTTACACGGCTATGTCAATTAGTCCTGACACTTACAGAGAGATTCTGAAAGGTATTGTTGATGCTGAGTATGTTGAAGGTGAAGATGCTATGATGTGCTGTGGTTTTGCAGGTTATTTCTCTGTTTCAAATTATGAGGTTGCAACTCAGATACAGAAAAGAAAGGTGAAGGATATAGAAAGTACACAGGCACAGTACGTTCTGAGCGACTGTCCTGGCTGTGTATTTAACATAGCTGACGGAATGTACAAACACGGCGATTACAAGAATATAAAGGTTATGCACCTTGCAGACTATCTTGCAGAAAGGCTGACAGATGAAAAAATCAAAAAGGAGGTTAAACAGCAGGAGGAGGAAGACACAGTAAGGTCAGTTTATTGACAAATATCTTCTAAAAGAGATAAATCCTCCTGAATTATTTTCAGATAGTTTTTGTATCTCTCGCAAGCGATCTTTCCATTTTTAACAGCCTGTCTGACAGCACAGTCAGGTTCTCTTGTGTGAGTACAGTCAGGAAATCTGCATCTGTAATCTAAAAATTCTCTGAAATAAAGCCTTACATCTTTTCTGTCAACGAAATAAAGGGCATCAACGTTTGAAAATCCCGGCGTATCCCCGATAAACGAGTTTTTACCAAACCTGAACAGCTTAACTCCTGTTGTCGTATGCCTTCCCCTTTCTGTTTTTTCGCTCACCTGCCTTGTTTCAAGCTGAACTCCTATAAGCTTTGATAGAATAGAGGACTTACCTACCCCTGAAGGTCCGGCAAGAACAGATATGATTCCTTCAAGAAAATCTTTCAATTTTTCTATTCCTGTGTTTTTCTCAGCACTGACGTGTAAAACATCATATCCGGCATTTTTATAAATATCTGTCCATCTTTTCAGCTTTTGTATCTCTTTATCTTCAAGAAGATCTATTTTGTTGAAGATAATGACAGGATCTGCCTGCAGGTGTTCATAAACAACAAGAAGGTTGTCAAGGAGAAAACTGTCAAACTCAGGCATTTTTATGGTAACAACAACAAGAACCTTATCAACATTTGCCACAGGGGGTCTGACAAGGAAGTTTTTTCTCTCCTCAACCTGTTCAATCGCAAATGTTTCGGGATCAACAATATTCCCCAGAACAAAATCCCCAGCGTATATCTTTGTTTTTTTTATAACTTTTTTTCTGGGTATGCCCCTGTAAATCCTTTCCTGTTCAAACAGATAAACGCCTATCATCTGGGCTTCTCTGTCAACAACAAGCCCCCTTTTCATACCTTAACTCCGAAAAAATCTTTCACCTGAGGGTAGGGAAAGTCTTTTATATACTGTGCGTCTTCTATTCTTACGAGACGGTAAACTTTCATTCCTGCCTCTGCTGCAGCTTTTATCTCATCTGGATTATCAGAAAGAAAAAGTATCTCCTCAGGTTTCAGTCCTATCTCGTCGGCAATCTTTATGTAAGACTGTTTTTCCTTTTTATTTCCTATTTTTGTATCAAAGTATCCATCAAAATATCCTGTCAGATCTCCATACTGGGTGTGTGAAAAAAACAGCTTTTGTGCCTGAACAGAACCGGAAGAGTATATATAAAGCCTGTAGCCTTTTTGCTTCCATTCTTTTATTTTTTTGTAGGTATCTTCATATAATGGGGCTTTAAGCTGTCCTTTTTCAAATCCTTCCTTCCATATAAAACCTTGAATGTCCTTCAGGGGTGCTATTTTCTTGTCCTCGTCTATCCATTTTTTTAGTGTCTGTATAACCTCGTCTATTGTAAG
>JALVEY010000134.1 GCA_027030485.1 Persephonella sp. | reverse complement strand
ATGCTTTTACTAACGAAATATCACAGCTTGTAAACGGCGTAGTCAGGTTTAAATTGTATAAAGGTAATGCCCAGATTGTTGGAAGAAAATCTCCAAACAGCCTTTATTTTGAAAAGCTTGCAACTTACAGCCCTGAAGATGAATTTGACCATAAAGCAGGTGAGTATTTCACTAAAGTGTGGGGACTACCACTGAAAGTTTTTGCAAGGGCAAACAAAAAATAAAGATGGGGAGTGAAGACTTTCTTGAAAAAGGCTTTAGAGATGTTTTGAAAAAAATTTCTTCTGAAAAAAATCTGAATGTACCAGATGAGATAATAAACTATGTGTCTGAGGTGATGTCCCTTTACTACAGGGGCATACCTTTTTATCTGATTGATATTTCAGAAACTACACCCTTTAGAAGATACAAAGCAAGAGGAGATGTTTCTCTTCTTCTTGTTGGTCTTTTTACAGAATGGATAGACAGGACAAACAGACCGCTGACAGAAAAGGATTACATAAGGGCAGGAAAAACTAATTACTATAATGCTTATATGTATCTGAGCATACATTTTGATGAGGTTATACATCAGGATTTCCCGGGGTTTTTAATTGCACATTTTGATCCTTCTAAGATCCTCCTAACCCATATGGATATATTCAGGGACATAAGCGAAAACTTTGAAAAATACGCAAATCTCCTTAAAGAGTACAGATCAGAAAATCTTCAGACAGCAAAACTGTTTGATATGTTTAATGAGATGAGACAGGTTCAGCTGAGAAAAATCCTTGAAGATCTTTGAATTTCATAAAAATTTCACTTTCTCAGGAGTAAATTTTTAATAAAAACCAATAGGTTATAATAGTATTTTGACAATTTTAAAGGAGGGATTTTGATGCCGTTAAATGAGTACAATCCATCTGAGATAGAGGGGAAATGGTATAAAAAATGGCTTGAGTCAGCACTTTTCACTCCTGATCCAGAGAATGAAAAAGAGCCGTTTGTTGTTGTGATGCCTCCTCCAAATGTTACAGGATCACTTCATATAGGACATGCCCTGAACATGACACTACAGGATGTATCTGTAAGATACAAAAGAATGAGAGGATTTAACACCCTCTGGCTTCCGGGATTTGACCACGCAGGAATAGCAACACAGTGGGTTGTTACAAAACAGCTTGAGGAAAAAGGTATAAACAAGTTTGAACTTGGAAGGGAAAAATTTGTTGAAAAGGTGTGGGAATGGGTTCCTGTAGCGAGAAACACAATTAAAAAACAGATAGAAACGATAGGGGCTTCCTGTGACTGGACAAGACAGAGGTTTACACTTGATGAGGGTTTTGCAAGGGCTGTAAGGGAGGCTTTCTCAAAGCTTTACAAAGAAGGGCTTATATTTAAAGCTCCATACATTGTAAACTGGGATCCAAAAGACAGAACAGCGATATCAGACCTTGAGGTTGAGTATAAAGAAGAAAAGGGAAATCTGTGGTACATAAGATACCCTGTTGTTGACGACAGCGGAAAAGAGACAGGTGATTATATCGTTGTAGCAACAACAAGACCTGAAACTATGCTTGGTGATACAGCTGTTGCTGTCCACCCTGAAGATAAAAGGTATAAACAGCTGATAGGCAAAAGGGTAAAACTTCCCCTTGCTCCGGAAAAAAGAACAACATGGGATGGAAAAGAGGTCTCAAACCTTATCCCTGTAATAGCAGATGATTATGTTGATCCTGAGTATGGAACAGGTGCTGTAAAGATAACGCCTGCCCACGATCCTAACGATTTTGAGGTGGGGCAGAGACACAACCTTCCGATGGTTATTGTGATGGATGAGTCTGCCGTTATGAATGAGAATGCAGGCAGATACAGAGGGCTTGACAGGTATGAAGCAAGGAAAAAGATAGTTGAGGATCTTGAAAAATCAGGTCTTTTAGAAAAGGTTGAGGAGATAATCCATAATGTTGGACATTCCCAGAGATCAGGGGCTGTCGTTGAGCCTTACCTTTCTGTCCAGTGGTTTGTGAACACAAAAGAGCTTTCAAAAGATGCCATAAAGGTGGTTGAGGAAGGAGAGATAAGATTTATACCTGAAAACTGGAAAAAAACATACCTGAACTGGATGTATGAGATAAGGGACTGGTGCATATCAAGGCAGATATGGTGGGGACACAGAATACCTGTCTGGGAATGTAAAGACTGCGGACATTACAACGTTTTTTCTGATGATATATACGAGAGCATTCCCCAGAAAGTTATATTTAATATGTACGGTGATACAAGGATAGGTCAGATATTTTCCTTTCAGGAAGTGAAAAACTACCTTTACGGTCAGAACTTTAACCAGCCGGACAAAACAAACCTTCAGTTTTATGAGAAATTTGTTTTTAACACACAGATAGATCAGCTTAAAGATGAGGAAAATCTGAAAGAGTTTTTAAACAAAAACTACATAAAAGTCCCTGTTATGAACCCAGAAGGAATAGAGGAAGAAGAGAAGATAGGATTTGTTCCCCACACTGTTTTCTTCCTTTATGCTAACGGCTTTATAGGGAAAACATTTGATGAGAATGATGTTTTTGATGCTTACCAGAAGAACAAAAATATGATCAGATTTATCTACGACACGGTTTTAAACGGTATAAAAAAAGAGGATATATTAGAAGATAAAGAAAAGCTGAAAAAATGGCTTTTTGATCATGCTTACGGAAACTGCAAAAATGGAAGGATATTTTTCACAGAGATGCAGGAAAGGTTCAGCATTATTGAGGATCACATAAGAGAAACTAAGTATTACATAAACCTAAAATGTGAAAAATGCCACAGCCACAACCTGAAACAGGAAGATGATGTTCTTGATACATGGTTTTCTTCAGCCCTCTGGCCGTTCGGTACATTAGGCTGGCCTGAAAAAACAAAAGATCTGTGGAGCTTTTATCCCACCTCCCTTCTTGTTACAGGATTTGACATCATATTTTTCTGGGTTGCAAGAATGATAATGATGGGAATGCATTTTATGAAGGAAAAGCCTTTTGGAGATGTTTATATACATGCCCTTGTTAGAGATGAAAAAGGAGAAAAAATGTCCAAAACAAAGGGGAATGTTATTGATCCCCTTGATATGGTTGAAAAATACGGGGCAGACTCCCTCAGGTTTACACTTGCTGCGCTTGCTGCTCAGGGAAGGGACATAAGGCTCTCAGAAAAGAGGATAGAGGGCTACAAACATTTTGCAAATAAGATATGGAACGCCTCAAAATTTGTTCTTTCAAACTTTGAAAACAACAGAGGCAAGGTATTTAAGGACTTATCAGCCTTAAGGCTGTCTTATGACGACAAATGGATTTTGACAAGACTTCAGGAAGTCATAAAATCAAGCGTTAAAGCAATAGAAGAATACAGGTACAACGATTACGCAAATGGTCTTTATGACTTTTTCTGGCATGAATACTGCGACTGGTATCTTGAGTTTTCAAAGGAAAGAATATACAAAGGTACAGATGAAGAAAAGGCTGCTGCTTTGTCAACGCTTATATATGTTCTTGACAGGTCAATGAAGATGCTCCATCCGGTAATGCCGTTTATAACAGAGGAGATCTGGCAGAAACTTCCGTTTAAAGATGCAGATTACCTGCCTGTTGCACCATATCCCGAGGTTGATAACAGACTGATTTTTGAAGAGGAAAAACAGCTTATTGAGGATTTAAAAGAGATGATCGTTTCTATCAGAAATGTTAGAGCAGATTTTGGTATAGAGCCTTCAAGAAAATTGAATGTTTACATAAAACCTTCAGACCAGAGATTTATGTCTGTTATTCAGGCGATGGAGCCTTCAATAAAACTTCTTGCGAAAATAGAAAATCTTGAGGTTTCTGAAGGTATGGAAAGACCTCCTAACACTGTTGTGGCAGTATCAAAAAAGGCCGAAAGCTACATAGATATAGCAGGAACGATAGATATTGAAAAAGAGTTAAAAAGACAGGAAAAGATACTGAAAGATATACAAAAATCCATATCTATATCTGAAAAAAAGCTTTCAAATGAGAACTTTATCAAAAAAGCACCTTCCCACGTTGTAGAGAAAGAAAAGAGCTTTTACGAAGAACTGAAACAGAAAGAGGAAAAGGTCAAAAAGATAATAGAAAGCCTTAGGGAGGTTCAGACCTCTTGACAGGTTATGAAACAGTTGATATATTATAAAATCCATTAAGTGTTCCCGAGTAGCTCAGCTGGCAGAGCAGGCGGCTGTTAACCGCCGGGTCGGGGGTTCGAATCCCTCCTCGGGAGCCATTTATTTTTATTTCCTTAAGTCTCTAAGCTCTGTTTTTATCACTTTACGTAAACTTTTCTTCTACGAACCATTTTTTTTAACATCTCCCTTTTTATCTTGCTTTTCTTATCAGTAATGATTATTGTTATGGATATAATAGAATTTTCAGGAGGATAGCATTATGAATAAGAAAAGATGGATCACAGACTGGTTTCCAGAAAGGCTTAATCTAAAACCTCTCAGGCAGAACTGTTCGGCATCAAACCCCTATGGAGAGGATTTCAACTACATAAAAGAGTTCCAACAGATTGATTACTTCCAGTTAAAAAATGATCTGGAAAAACTGATGACAACACCTCAGGAATGGTGGCCTGCAGATTTTGGACATTACGGACCTCTTTTTATAAGACTTGCATGGCACAGTGCAGGAAGCTACAGGATTTTTGACGGCAGAGGTGGAGCAAGATCCGGTGAGATAAGATTTCCCTTAAGAATTGACTGGCCAGATAACATAAATCTGGATAAAGCGTTGAGGTTGCTCTGGCCTGTAAAGAAAAAATACGGCAGGAAAATATCATGGGCAGATCTTATCATACTTGCAGGAAATGTGGCACTTGAGTCTATGGGAGTTAAAACCGCTGGTTTTTCAGGTGGAAGAGAAGATATATGGGAACCAGATGAGTCTGCAGACTGGGGTCCTGAACATGAGATGCTTTCAGGAAAAGAGAGGTTCAAGGAGGGAAAACTTGAAAAGCCCTATGCAGCCACGGAAATGGGTCTGATATATGTAAATCCTGAAGGTCCAGAAGGAAAGCCTGATCCTGTAGCTTCAGCGAAACAGATAAGAGAAGCCTTTGGGAGAATGGGAATGAATGATGAGGAAACAGTGGCTTTAATTGCAGGAGGACATGCATTTGGAAAATGCCACGGAGCAGGTCCAGAAAAATATCTTGGTCCTCCCCCTGATTCAGCACCTGTTGAACAGCAGGGATTAGGCTGGAAGTATAACTACAAAACAGGCAAAGGAGCTGATACATTCACTTCTGGATTTGAGCTTGTCTGGTCTCTTACACCAACAAGGTTCGGTATATACTTTCTGAAGTTTTTATTTGAGTATGAATGGGAGCTTACAAAAAGCCCTGCAGGTAAGTACCAGTGGGTTGCAAAAGATGCCTCACAGATGCTGCCAGATGCGCACGATCCATACAAAAAGCATAAACCAATGATGCTAACCTCTGATCTTGCCCTCAGATTTGATCCCAAGTATGAGAAAATATCAAGAAGATTCCTTGAAAATCCGGAAGAGTTTGAAAAGGCTTTTGCCCATGCATGGTATAAGCTGACACACAGGGATCTGGGTCCAAAAAGCTGTTATGTTGGTCCAGAAGTTCCGGAAGAAACATATATATGGCAGGATCCTCTGCCGGAGAGGGATTATGATCTAATAGATGAAGATGATATAAAAACCCTGAAGGAAAAAATTCTGTCTTCAGGATTGAAAATTCCAGAACTTGTTTATACAGCGTGGTCTTCAGCATCAACCTACAGAAATTCTGACAGAAGAGGAGGAGCAAACGGTGCAAGAATTCGTTTATCACCTTTTAAAAACTGGGAAATTAATCATCCCGAAAACCTGACAAAAATAATTTCTGTTTATGAAAAGATAAAAAATGAGTTTGATACAGATAGAAAAAAGGTATCAATAGCTGATCTTATAGTTCTTGGCGGTTGTGCTGCGGTAGAAAAAGCCGCTGAAGAAGCTGGATTTAAAATATCCGTTCCTTTTGTTCCGGGAAGAGTAGATGCAAGACAGGAAGATATAGAGGAAGAATTTTATAAAGCTACTGAACCTTTTGCTGACGGCTTTAGAAATTACATAAAAGACCCTTCAAAGGCAAAAGCTGAAGAACTTCTAATTGACAAGGCGAATCTGCTTACTTTAACCGTTCCAGAGATGGTAGTTTTAGTAGGAGGCTTAAGAGCCTTAGGAGCTGTTTACAGATTTGATAGTACAGGTGTGTTAACAAATAAAGCTGGCACTTTAACAAATGATTTTTTTGTCAACCTTCTTGATATGGATACAGAATGGAAGCCTGTAGATAAAAATCAATATCTTTTTGAAGGTTTTGACAGTAAATCAGGTAAACCAAAATGGAGAGCAACCAGAGTTGATCTCATATTTGGACATCACAACGAGCTTCGTGCTGTAGCTGAGGTTTATGCTTCTGAAGATGGTAAAGAAAAATTTGTATCAGATTTCATAAAGGTATGGGACAAAGTTATGAATCTTGACAGGTTTGATCTTAAGTTTATGGACTGATGTTTATCTTTTTTTTCCTGCAGGTATAAGATAAAGGGGAAATTCCTCGGTGCTTGTTCCGAGGATTCTTCTTACATGATTATCATAAAAAGCCCCTACGGTAACGCACCCTATATTCAGTGCTGTTGCCTGCAGCAAGAGATTTTGAGCAGCATGTCCAGCCTCCATATCAACATACCTTATTCCCCTGCTTCCGTATTTTCTTGTTGTTCTGTCATAAATGCCGGTTATAACAAAACATACAGACCCATTTTCTACCCATTCCTGACCAAGTGACGCATGAGCTAACTCTTTTCTAAAGTCCCCAGACTTTATTTTTAGAAGTTCATGTTTAAAAGGGTTGTATCTGTATATGCCGGGTTTCAGATTTTTAACATTCCCTGCAGCTACATAGACTTCAAGTGGATACAGAGCACCTGCTGAAGGTGCTGTCCTGAATCCTTCAAAATGGGTTATACCCTGTGTTGCCCAAAGGAGCTGTGATATTTCATCTATTGTAAGAGGTTTACCTAAGTATTCTCTAATTGATCTTCTTTTTAGCAAAGCCTTTTCAACTGAAAAACTACTGTCAAAAACAGGTTCTGGAAGAACAATAACCTCCATCCTCCAACTCCTTTTTGATTAAAGTTATTCTCTGATTATGGTTCAGACAAGTATTAATCTGATATAATTAGAAAAAAAGCGAGGTTGGGAAATGGATTTATCAAAGATACCTGCAGGAAAAAATCCACCAGAGGATATCTATGTTATAGTTGAGATACCTCAGGGAAGCAGTATAAAATACGAGGTTGACAAAGAAAGCGGTGCAGTTTTTGTTGACAGATTTTTATACACAGCGATGTACTACCCATTTAATTATGGTTTTGTTCCAAATACACTTGCTGAAGATGGAGATCCTACAGATGTTCTTGTTATATCATCTCAACCTGTAGCTCCCGGAAGTGTTATAAGAAGCAGACCTATCGGCATGCTTGAGATGGAAGATGAAGAGGGAATAGACACAAAAATAATAGCTGTTCCTGTTTCAAAGCTTGATAAAACGTTTGATAATATAAAAGAAGTAACAGATCTTCCTGAGGCAACCCTGAACAAAATCAAGCATTTCTTTGAGCATTATAAAGAGCTTGAACCGGAGAAATGGGTAAAGGTCAGATCGTTTAAAGATTCAAAAACAGCTATGGAAGATATACAGAGATCTATAGAAAGACTTCAAAAACCTTGACAAATAAAGTTAGATTTATTATATTATTCTCCTGTTTCTTCGGAGTGTAGCTCAGGTGGCAGAGCACGTGCCTTGGGAGCACGGGGTCGCAGGTTCAAGTCCTGCCACTCCGACTTATTTTTTTCCTACTTTAAAACTGAATAGGGTTATTAATGGTTTAGGGCCCGTAGCTCAGCTGGATAGAGCAACGGACTTCTAATCCGTAGGTCGCAGGTTCGAATCCTGCCGGGCCCACCATTTAGACTTGACAAAAAAACTTACCGTTATATAATGTATGTCTGCTTGACGCGGGGTGGAGCAGCCTGGTAGCTCGCCGGGCTCATAACCCGGAGGTCGAGGGTTCAAATCCCTCCCCCGCAACCA
>JALVEY010000133.1 GCA_027030485.1 Persephonella sp. | reverse complement strand
ACTGTTTCTTTTATTTTTAACAGCTTTTTCTGAAGAAAATGATATAAAGATCATATCAAACTACCCTCTACCCAAAAATAATATCAAGGAGATTTACCACAAAACAAGAGATATAGATCTCATTATAGATTTCTTAAAAAAAACAGGAGACTTTGAAAAAATATCATATAAAGATGGAAAACTTTTTCTTAAAAGAAAATTAAGGCTAAAAAAGATAACCGTTAGTGGAAATAGATCTTTCTGGAAAAGAGAAATACTGGCTATAACAGGGCTCGTTGAAGGCTATCCAGTGGACACAAGAATACTCCACAACATCTACACAAGACTGAAAAAGTTTTATATGGATAATGGATTTCCTTTTATTGAGGTGTATATAGATACACAGGTTGATAGAAAAGGAAATGCAAACATAATCCTGAAAATTGAAGAAGGAAAAAGATCGAAAGTAGGGGAAATAATACTTTATTCTGCGAAAAAAATAAAAAAAGATTTTTATATGAACATAATAAAATCGTCAGAAATTAGAAAAGGTGATACATTTAAGCTGTCTGAGATAACCAGCGGGATTGACAGAATTCAAGAGTTTTTACACAACAATAATTACTTCGATTCCTTTGTTAACATAATTAGCTTTAAACCATTGGGAGACAAGGTAAACATAATAGTTTTTATTGATTTTGGTATGGAGTACAGTTTACATTTTAAAGGAAACAAAACATTTTCAGCAGAAGTATTAAAGGAATTTCTTACCTTCAAGGAAAATGGATTTAACTACTACCAGCTTGTAAGATCAACCCAAAACATTGAGAATTTCTACAGAAATAACGGATTTCTGGAGGCTACTGTCATCCCAACATTTTTTGAAGATTTTAAAAATATGAAAACAGACATATTTTTCACCATCATTGAGGGGAAAAAATACAGAATAAAAAATATAAATGTTGAAACAGACCTTGCCTCTATAAAAAACAAATTAAAAAAGCTTGCAGGGAGCTATTTTAAAGAAAAACAGATAAAGCAAATAATTCAGGAACTTTCAGACAAGTTTTTTTCTGAAGGTTATTTGAATGTTTCGTACTCAATTAAAAAAGTTATCAACAAGAAGGAAAAAACGGTAGATCTTTTCATAAAATTTTTTAAAGGGCAGAAATTCGTGCTGAGATCCGTGAATGTAAATGGCTTAGAAATAAATTATCCTGAGGATCTTCCTCAAGATTATGATCCTGAAAAATTAATATCCTTTTTGAATTCAGTTAAGAAAAAATTAAAGGATGAAGGTTTTCTTGATGGAGATGCGTATCTTGATGTGAAATTTCAAAAAGAAAATGGTTATATGTATGCGGATGTAAATATAGACCTAAAAAAAGGACAGAGATACATGAACGGATTAACCTTCATATATGGAACATGGCATCTTAATCCTGATGTTATCAAAAGAAATATAACAAAGGAAAAATTTTTTACAAAACAGGACTTTGATAATGAGCTTGATTATCTTTATTACACCTCAATTTTTGATTCAATAAATCCTTATCTTGGAATAGACAGGAAAAACAAAAAGGTAAATAAGATTTATGTATTACATGAAGATAAAAGAGGATCATTTCAAGGCGTATTAGGCTACAGTAGTGAGCAGAAACTGAAGGTCTCTACAGCGATCAGACTGAAAAATCTTTTCAATTATGGTTTTGAGCTGTTAGGTTATATGGAAAAAACAGATCTTGGATTTTTTTATAAACTTACAGCAGGAAACAGGATGCTCCCGAAAAGAACTTCTATTTTTATTTCATACATAAAATCTTACCAGTATCATAACTTGTATGATATAAAAAATAAAGGCCCTGAACTCAAAATAACTAAAAAACCAAATAAATGGATAAAGCAAATGTTATCCATTCAATACATGAAAAATACTTTAAAAAACCAGAAAATATACCCGGATTATGTTTTCAACACATTAAAACTCAGATTGTCCATTATTGATGATCATAGAGAACCAAAAGTAAATCCCCAAAAAGGTTATTACCTGTCAGGTTTTGTTGAGAAAGAGTTTAAAGATATCGATTTTTACAGAATATATGCAACAGGAAGATATTATAAATCGTTTTTGTTTTTTACAATCACCCAGAAACTCAGTTTAGGTTATGTTTTCAAAAAACTTGAAAAACTCCCCCCTTCAGAGAGATTTTTCTTAGGTGGGATGTCAAGTCTTAGAGGATTCAGTTATGAATCTGTGTCAGGAAGATACAAAAAAGGAGGAAATTCATCTGTTCTTCTAAACTCAGAAATAAGGTACCCTCTCTTTCCATCATATAACTTATTTGGATTTTTGTTTATTGATATGGGCAATGTTTATGAAAACTATTCAGAGCTTAAAAAACTTAGAATGAGAAAAACAGCAGGTACAGGAATTTATTTTCCAACACCTGTAGGTTCTTTTCTTTTTGATATAGCCTTCAAACTTGACAAAAGAAAAGAAGAAAGTCTATACAGATTTGAATTTAGTATTAACACATTATTTTGAGATATAATGGAAAATATTTCATTTAGAGGTTTGTTATGTTTGGAATAGGATTTTCAGAGCTTATTTTAATATTTATAGTCGCCCTTTTGGTTTTAGGTCCAAAAAGACTTCCTGAAGTTGCAAAAACCTTAGGCAGGTTTTACAGGGAAATAAAATCTACAGTTGATGAGGTTAAGGAAGTAATTGTTGAAGAACCTACAAAACCCCCAACACCTCCATTAGAAGACAAACTTTCAGACATTGAAGAACCGGAAGTTGAATCTAATAAAAAAGACAAAGGAAAAGAACTTAAAGAGCCAAAAAGAGAAAAAATATCCTTCAAAAAGGGAGAAAAAGTAGATGGAGCAGAACCAGAAAAGTCCTGAAGAGTATGAAGCTCCGATTACAGAACATCTGGCAGAACTGAGAGTAAGACTTTTCAGAAGCCTTGTTGCGATAATAATAGCGATGATCGGGGCTTTCACTCAGGTAGATTTTTTCTTTGATATATTCAAAGAACCTCTAAACAAAGTATTTCCCGACTTAAAACTTGTGGCTTTAACTCCGACAGAATCCTTTTTTACAGCATTTAAGATCTCATTCCTTATTGGTTTTGTGATAGCCTCTCCTTATGTTTTTTACCAGATATGGAAATTTATAGAACCTGCCCTTTATGAAGAAGAAAAAAAGCTTGTTGTTCCTTTTGTGTTTTTTACAACGATTTTCTTTGTATCTGGAACTCTGTTTGCATTTTTCGGCGTTCTCCCGCTGGCGATAAGATTTCTCCTTACATTTGGTTATACACAGCTTGATGTTGAGGCTATGATTTCTGTTAGTTCCTACATATCCTTTGTAATTAGGCTTCTTCTTGCCTTTGGGATAACATTTGAGCTTCCGGTTATACTCTCCCTTCTTTCAAGGCTGGGACTTATAACACCTGAAACCTTAATAAAAGGGAGGCCATTTTTTGTTGTTGGAGCCTTTGTCCTTGCTGCTTTATTAACACCTCCTGATGTTGTTAGTCAGGTTTTTTTAGCTATGCCTCTAATTATCTTTTATGAAATATCTATAGTGATGGCAAAAATCTTGTATCCCAGAAGTGAAAAAGGAAAGGCTTCAAGCAGATAAACACTGGCATAAATTCGTTTTTATATGTATATTAGGAAATAAAACGAATAACAAGGTTAAATATGGACATAAATGATAATAACAGATCAGATCTGCCTGTAATTGTAATTGATAAGAATTACAACATAGTTGATACCAACAAAAGGGCAGAAGAAGTTTATGGAAACATTAAAGGAAATAAATGCTACAAAATTATGAATTATTATTCATCACCCTGTTTTAAAGAAACATCTTACGTATGCCCTATTAATGTTGTAAAGCAATCAGGAAACAGCCAGTATACAGGTCTTTACAGTTTTGGCCGGGTAAAATCAAAATATGTTCTTGTTACCGTTGAAAAAAAAGGAGATCTTTACGTACAAAAACACAGAATTCTTTCAGAAGATAAACTTGATATTCCAGATTTTAAAAAGATACTTGATTTTTTAACTGAAGGGATTGTTGTCCTAAATGAGGAAGGAAAAATAAGGTTTTTGAATAGGCAGTTTGTAAGTATATTTTCTATAAATGGAGAGCCAGACCAATTTATAGACAGGGATATGTCCTTTCTAACAGAAAATATGCCTAAAGAAATAAGAGATATTTTTAATAAATCAGAATCTATCAAAGCTGATAAAGAATATCCCATCCATTATAACAACAGCTACCTTATAATAAAGAAGATAACTCTTGATAATAAATATACCCTCTGGAGTTTTTTTGAAAGGAAAGAAACAGATCTAAGTGATGAGATCTTTAGAGTTCTCCTCGAAACAACGCCGGTTGGTATTTTTCTTCAGTGTGGTGGAAGATTTATGTACGTCAACCCAACATTTGCATCAATTCTTGAAACTTTTCCCGGAAATCTTATAGGCTCAAGCATATATAACTTTGTTCATCCAGAGGACAAAGAAAAGGTTGAAGAGGTTGTCAAAAAAAGGGAAGAAGGTAGAAAATCAACAGAAAAATATGTCATAAGAATAAAAACTGAAAAAAATAATATAAAATGGGTGGAAATAACCTCAGAATCGATATTTTTCAAAGGAGAAAATTGCGGAATAGGAAGTGTTGTTGATGTTACAGAAAGAAAGAGGCTTGAAGAAAATCTTAGAAGGCTTGCAACAGTTGATCAGCTTACAGGAATATACAACAGATACTCATTTGAAAAATTCCTTGAAAAAGAGATAGAAAGGGCAGAAAGATACGGTGAGAATTTTGCCCTTATAATGTTTGATATTGATAACTTTAAACAGATAAACGATATTTATGGACATCAGGTAGGAGACAAAGTTCTGAAAGAGGTTGTTGATGTTGTAAAAAACCATATAAGGAAATCTGATATATTTGCAAGGTGGGGAGGAGAAGAATTTATGATACTTGTTCCTATAAAGGATAAATCTGATGCTTACAAAATTGCCGAAAAAATAAGAAAAAAAATAGAAAAGTTTAAGTTTGATAAGGTTGGAAGGTTAACGGTAAGTCTTGGAATATCATTTTATAAAAATGGGGATAGCATGAAATCCATAATAAGAAGGGCTGACACAGCCCTCTATGAAGCAAAGAAAACAGGAAAAAACAGAACAGTGGTGGCAGATTAGGAGGGGAAAATGGATATAAATTTCAAAGGTTTAGATCCAAAACAGATATACAAGATAATGACAAGCGTTATAGTTCCCAGACCTATAGCATGGATCTCCACTGTAAGCAAAGATGGGATAAACAACCTTGCCCCTTTCAGCTATTTTGCAGGTATTTCAAGCGATCCTCCCCTAATAGCTGTATCTATCGGTTCAAAATCACCAGGTGAGAAAAAAGACACATGGAAGAACATAGAAGAAACAGGAGAGTTTGTTATAAACATGGTTACAAAAGATCTTCTATCACATATGAACATCACATCCCTTCCTTTTGATACAGAAGTAGATGAGTTTGAAAAAGCCGGTCTTACCCCTGTCCCATCTACATCTGTTAAACCTCCAAGGGTAAAAGAATCTCCTGTTAATATTGAGTGCAGAAGATACCAGATCATTGAAATTGGGAAAATGGGTCTAATCTTAGGAGAGGTTTTAACGGTTCACATTAGAGATGATATACTAAATGAAAAAGGCTACGCAGACACCACGAAACTTGAGATAATTGGAAGATTAGGAGGAGCAAACTACTGTCTTATAACAGCCGAAAACACATTTGAACTTAAAAGGCCGGACAAGGAGTAAATAATGAACAAAAGAAGGGCTTTAAAAGAATTTAAACAGGTAATAAAAAGTTCAGGACTAAAATACACCCCCCAGAGAGAAAAAATTTTCAGGGTCATACTCTCAACAAAAGGTCATTTTGAGATAGAACAGTTAGTCCACAAAATAAGATCAAAAAATATAGATGTTTCAAGGGCAACCGTTTACAGAACACTTGATATACTAAAAAAATTAGGATACGTGAATGAGGTAATAAAATTCAAAAATAAAACAATTTATGAAGTTGCCCTTAAAGAACATCACGACCACCTGATATGTAGAAAGTGCGGAAAGATAATAGAGTTCCACTCAGAAGAGATAGAAAAACTCCAGAATAAGATCTGCAAAACTTACCAGTTTAAACCTGAGTTTCACAGGCTTGAGATATTTGGACTGTGTAAAAGCTGCCAGAAATGAAAATATCTGCTGTTCTCCTTGCAGGTGGTCAGAGCAAAAGAATGGGAAAAGATAAAGCCTTTCTCCAGCTTAACGGAAAAACCTTTCTCAGGATAATAGCAGAAAAACTTTCCATATACTGTGATCAGATAATAGTATCCGGCAACAAAGAAAAAAAATTATACCTGTCTCAGCTTAGAGGTATAAAATCCCAGATAGATTTTGTAAAAGACAAAAACCCTTTTACAGGTCCCCTGAACGGCATTGTAAGCTGTAGAAAAAAGATAAAAAACGATCTCGTTTTTATCAGCACATGCGACACACCTTTACTGAATGAGGAAATTATCCCCTATTTATCCAGTAAAATTGATGGATACGATGCTGTTATTCCAACGGTAAACAACAAAGAGCAGTTTTTGAACACAGTTTATAAAAAATCTGCCCTTGATCTGGGAGAGAGATTGTACAGTGAAGGGGTAAGATCCCTTTATGAATGGATAAATCATTTAAAGATCTTAAAAATTTCCGAAAAGGAAATTAAATATATAGATAAACATACTTATTCTTATTGGAGCATAAACAGGCCGGAGGATTATGAGAGGATCAAAAATTTATGGAAAGAAAAAAAAGTATAATCATATTTAATCTCCTGCTTTTCTGTTTGTCTTTCGGTCAGCAGTTAGACACACTTTTAAAAGAGTACACAGATCTGTCTAAGCTGTACAGGCAGACAAGACAGGAATCTGAAGGACATCTGATAATAATAACAAGGGAGGATATAGAAAGGTTTCAGTACCACACCTTATCAGATGTTCTAAAATCCTTGAGATACTTTTCTCTCCAGAGAAACCATTACGGAGAGAAGATCCTTTCCTACGCAACAATATACCCCCTTGAAAACTCAACTGTAAGGATATTCATTAACGACCATGAAATATCTGCAGTTTTTAGAAAAACAGCCCTTCCTCTCTGGGCAGATATACCCCTTGATTTTGTTGAACATATAGAGATATATCAGGGGGAATCTGCTGTAAAATTCAACAATGAAGCTGCCGGAACGATAATAAAAATCTACACAAAAAAACCAGAAAGGGAAAACGGCGGCAGGATTAGAACCATGCTGTCATCAAAGTATGGAAATCTTTTCAGCTTGTACACAGGCTGGGAAATTCCTGGGAGTTCTGCTTTCTCATTTTTTATAGGAAAATCAAGGCAGATCAGCCAGAAATACTACAATCAAGGCAGCAGCACAAGGCTTTATGAAAAAAATTACTACGGCTATGTAAGTTTTTTTATCAGAGGTTGGTTTTTAGAATCTGCAGTTGCAAATAAAAACTCATCACGGTTCAGAGGAGACACCTTAAAAAAATTCCCCACATCGTCAGACTTTGAAAACTCACACGGTTATTTATCTCTGGAAAAAACAGTATCAAAGGAGATAGGTTTGAAGATAAGGATCTATGCTGACAGAATATCCTCCGATACTGTTGAAAACGGGGAGAAAAACAACCTTATAATCGCCGTAAACCCTGTTGAACCTGCAGTCTTCTGGAACAGGAACGTTGAAAGCTACAAAGCAGGAATAGACTTTTACGGTCAGATAAAAAAAAGTTCCAATGTCCTGTCCTACGGAGGAAAAGTACAGAAAACAGGATACAGACTGACAGACATAAGAGACAAAAAAGTAATCAAAGATAGAAACAGCGAACACTACAGGGCTGTATTTGTTGAAGATGTTTACAACATCACCCCTTACTTAGGAATAGTAGGTGGAGTAAAGTATGAAAGTATGGAGAGGAAATACGGAAAGGATATTGACACAGTTCTGTGGAGAATGGGACTGATTTCCCTATTCTCAGAGAAAAATTATTTTAAGCTCTTTGTTTCTAAGTATTATACTCCACCTTATTTTGTAGAAATATACACAAACCCTGACCTGAAAAAACAGAAAAACAGATCATTAACAGGGGAA
>JALVEY010000132.1 GCA_027030485.1 Persephonella sp. | reverse complement strand
CCCTCCATATGGGATTAACAGCTGTATTCACATCTGCTCCGCTGATACTAAAACAGTTTATGCCTGTAGAAGATCTGTGGAAGGTTTATCTTGTTATGTTCCTTGTAGGTCTTACATTTATGGTTCCTACAACGATAATAGCCGAAAAAAAAGGACTGATTAAAGAGGTAAAAATACTGGGCATATTAATACTGATCCTGTCTTTTGGATTATTTATGAAATTTGAAACCCAGTTTGTTCCTGCAGTAATAGCCATAATCGTTTACTTTACAGGATTTATGGTTCTTGAACCTATTATGCCCTCCCTTATGAGCAGGTACGCAAAACCACAGGTAAAAGGAACAGCCTCGGGAGTGTTCAATACAGCTCAATTTTTAGGTGCTTTTGTTGGTGGTGCTGCTGCAGGATATCTACTCCATTTTGGACACAAACAGGTATTTATATTCTTAGGTTTTATAACTATCATCTGGCTTTTAACTGTCTTTACACTGGAAATGCCTCAGTCTGTAAAGGAAAAAAGAAAAAAATAGTTATATAATTATTTGCAATAGTATATTTGGGGTTATATATTAATAGGGGTGGAGGTATTTGTTATGGACTGGCCGCAGCTGGAACATGTCTTCAAAATAAAGCCGGTTACAGATGAAAAATCCCAGAGAAGATTGTGGAATGTTTACAAAAAAAGAAAAGAGAAAAAATATAAAGAAGAAAAAAAAGGTAAAGGTATAAAAGGTAATAAGGTAGATATTTATGTCTAAAAATTTATAGTTATATTAATCTGGGGAGGCTGTAAATCCGGAACCATCTGGGCATCAATGAAAAAGATCAGCCCGAATATTAAAAACAGAAACATTATCATTAAGATTTCCCATCTATTCTCAACAAACATTTTTATCACCGTAGGTTCTGATTATTTTTAGTTAATTATCGGAAATAATCATCATTTCTTTAAATCTGTAGCTTTATGAAAATTAAAATTTTAAATTTTTTATGGGAGGTGGGTGCTTATGAAAAATGAGAATGAGATCTTGAATGAGATAGATATTTATATCTCCTATCATCTTATTTGTCTTAACAAATTAATAAAGGCATTCAATGAAAAAACAAAACCTGAAACTGCTGACTGTAATTCCTGCTCTTTTGGAAAAAAGTTTAACGAATTGAAAAACATTAATCATTTATCAGCAAAAATAAAAATATTCATAAATGAAATAGATAACATTCACTGCGATTTTCATCATGTAACATATACTGCATCTAAAGAAGGTTTAAGCCCTGAAAAGCTTGAAAAACTTAACAAAATCTCAGACCTGCTTGTACACAAACTTTTGAAACTAAAAATGATTATCAAGAATTCTAACTGAAAACCCCGATAAGCTTTCTCAGTTTCTCAATCTGATCCCTCAGTTCTGCTGCTTTTTCAAACTCCCAGTTTTCCGCTGCTTTCCACATCTGTTTTTCCAGATCTTCAATCTTTTTTATAAGGTCTTCTTCAGTTTCCACATCTTCAGGCAGGTATTCAGCATACTCATAAATACCAAGCTCTTCAAGGGATATAAGATCTTTAACTTCCTTTTTAACGGTTTTGGGGGTAATGCCGTGTTTTTCGTTGTATTCCTGCTGTATTTTTCTTCTTCTGTTTGTTTCCTCTATAGCTTTTTCCATTGCCGGAGTAATACTATCAGCATACAAAATAGCCTTCCCGTAAATGTTCCTTGCTGCCCTTCCTATTATCTGGATAAGTGCTGTTGTTGATCTGAGGAAACCCTGCTTATCAGCATCTAAAACAGCAACAAGGGAAACCTCTGGCATATCAATACCTTCCCTGAGCAGATTTACACCAACTATAACATCATACTTTCCTTCTCTAAGATCTTTTATTATCTTCACCCTTTCTATTGTATCTATCTCTGAATGAAGATATATAGCTTTTATCTCCCTCTCTTCCAGATAATCTGAAAGATTTTCTGCCATCTTTTTTGTAAGTGTAATAACTATAGCCCTTTCACCCCTTTCTTTAATATTCCAGATCTCGTTTATCAGGTCATCTATCTGCCCCTCTGTTGGTCTTACATCTATCTCCGGATCTAAAAGCCCTGTTGGTCTTATAATCTGCTCAACTATTATTCCTTTTGATCTTTCTATCTCCCAGTCTGCAGGAGTTGCAGATACATATATTGCCCTCTGTATCTTCTGGACAAATTCCTCAAATTTTAAAGGTCTGTTGTCGTAAGCAGACTTCATTCTCCAGCCGTATTTAACAAGATTTTCCTTTCTCCTTCTGTCGCCGTTGTACATAGCCCTAACCTGAGGGATTGTAACATGGGACTCATCAACAATAAGCAGAAAATCATCAGGAAAGTAATCCATAAGGGTGTAAGGAGGCTCTCCCGGTTTTCTTCCGTCAAAATACCTTGAGTAGTTTTCTATCCCTTTGCATGTTCCAAGCTCAAGCATCATCTCAATGTCGTAATTTGTTCTCTGCCACAGCCTGTTTGCTTCTATCTCTTTACCCTGTTTTCTAAACTCCTCAACCTCTCTTTCAAGATCATCTTTTATCTGTTTTATTGCCTCAACCATATCAGGTCTCGGGATAACGTAGTGGCTGGCAGGAAATATTACCGTCGTGTTTAATTTTCTTTTTGTGTCCCTGTTAAACAGATCAAGCTCTGTTATGCTGTCTATCTCGTCCCCAAAAAACTCAACCCTTATTATTATGTCTTCAGAGTGGGAAGGTAGTATCTCAACTGTATCGCCTTTTACTCTGAAAGTTCCCCTTTTGAATGAAAAATCATCTCTTACATACTGAAGCTCAACAAGCCTTTTTAAAAGCTCCTGTCTGTCCATCTGCTGACCAACATACAGATGAAGCCTCAGCTTTTCGTAAAACTCGGGTGTTCCAAGTCCGTATATACAGGAAACAGAAGCAACAACGATAGTATCAGGTCTTTCTATAAGACTTCTTGTTGCCGAGTGTCTGAGCCTATCAATGGCATCATTTATTGAGCTGTCTTTTTCTATATAAAGATCTTTCTCCGGCACATAAGCCTCTGGCTGATAGTAATCGTAATATGAAACAAAGTACTCTACAGCATTGTCTGGAAACAGCTCTTTCAGTTCCCTGTAAAGCTGTGCAGCAAGGGTTTTGTTGTGGGTCAGAACAAGAGCTGGCTTTCCGTATTTTTCTATAACTGAGGCAAAGGCTATTGTTTTTCCTGTACCGGTAGCTCCCAGCAGAACCTGTTCTTTTACTCCCTGTTTTAGATTTTCATAAAGCTGTTTTATTGCTTTTGGCTGGTCTCCTGCAGGTTTAAAGGGCAGTTTTATGTTAAAAGGGCTTTTTGCCATCTTCCTCTCTCTAATTTTTTTTAGAAAAAGATATAAAAGAAATCAAAAAAATCAATAAATCTCACCTCTTGAGGCAACCCTGATTTTAAGAATTATGAGTTCTTCATCTTTCTGGTCAAAAATTACTCTATACTTGCCTACTCTTAATCTTTTTAAGCTTTTATATTTTCCTTTTAGAACTTTAATGTTGTTTTTCAACAGGTTTGGGTTCTGGGAAAGAATTTCTAATTTTCTTATAATTAGCTCTTGTATAGGCTTATTTAAGCTGTTCAGTTCTCTTAATGCAGTTTTAGTAAATTTAATTTCATACATCTATTACTCCAATCCGAGCCTTCTTTTTACTTCTTCAAAGGGTATAAGTTCTTCTTCTCCCCTTTCCACTCTTTTAAGTCTTTCTTCAGCAATTTTCACATCCAGATAGTCAAAATAATACATCAGGGCATCTCTTATGATATGGCTTTTTTTCTCTCCAAGCTCTTTAGCTACGCTTTCAAGCTCATCTGCTATTTCTTTGTCAAGGGATATATTCATTCTCACTGCAGGCATTTTTCTCTCCTTTTACACACTTTTATACACAAATTTAATACTGATTTTATAACTTTGCAACTTAAGAAAAAAGTTCATAAGATATTAATCTTAAAATTCTTTGCAGGAGGATAAATGGAGTTTTTAATAAATCCAAAGTTTGAGGATTATCTGAAAAGTCTATCTGTAGAAGAAGACCCTGTAGTTCTGGAAATGGAAAAGTATGCACAGGAGAAGGATTTTCCAATTATTGGAAGGGAAGGGGGAAGGTTTCTATATCTACTTACCAGATTGAAAAATCCCGGGCTTGTGGTTGAGATAGGTTCTGGTTTTGGCTACTCAGCTTACTGGTTTGCAAAAGGTGTAAAAAAAGGGAAGGTGGTTTTAATAGACTACCAGCAGAGGAATATCCAGACTGCCAAAAAATTTTTTAAAAAAGCAGGGCTGTTGGACAAAACTGAGTTTAGAGCTGGAGATGGGGTAGAGATAGGTAAGGAATACAGCAATATAGACATACTTTTTTTAGACCTTGAAAAAGTCAGATACATGGAAGCGATAAAAACCCTTGAGAAAAATCTTTCTCCAGATGGAATGGTAATAGCTGACAATGTTTTATTTCAGGGAAAGGTGATATTTGAACCTGAAAACAAAAAAGCAAAGATACTGAACCGGTTCAACAGGTATATGTTTGAAAATTATTTTTCTATCATACTTCCGATAAGAGACGGAATATTAATTGGTATTAAAAAATCTTAACGCCCTGTCTATTCTAAAACCTCTTTTCAGTATTGAAAAAATCTTTCTTTTATCTTTTATTATCTTAGGATTGGTGAGTATAGAACGGATTATCAACTTCCAGCCTCCTAAAATATCACCGTATCTAAGGGACACCTCCCCCACATGAAACATAAAATCTGCCCTGTATTCTTCATGAACAGCATCTTTATAATCTAAATAAACTTTCATGGTTGCTTTATAAAATCCTATATTCCTGCTGGTTCTATCTTGGTGCTCCCTCATTAGAATTAGATCATCATCTAAGACTTTTATTTTCAGCCCAGATATATAACTTCTTAAAAATATCTCCCAGTCCTCCCTCATCAGATATTCCTGTTTATAAAAAGGAAAACTGCTCTTTTTAAAAGCAGAGGCAGAAGGATACCCGATAAGACCTGAAAATATAACTTTTTCTAAAGACTGTATACTTTTTTTTGATTTTCTTATGATCTTTCCTTCTTCATCAATAAAAGTTCTTGGGAAGGAGTAAACAATATCGTTCTCTTCAAGATAAGGAACAACAGTTTCTACATAATTTTTTTTCCACAGATCATCATGATCCAGAAAAAAGATAAACTCCCCGTCTGAAAGTTTTACCCCTTTATTCCTGCTGTAAACCCTTTCCATATTTTTTTCATTTTTGTGGTACACAATTTTTTTGTTTATTAGATCCTTGAAATTTTTAAAAACCACCTCTTCTGTTTTGTCTGTGGAACAGTCATTTACTATAACAATCTGAGTATTTTTATAATTTTGGTCTAAAACTGACTCCACAGCCTGTTTTATAAATTTCTCCCCGTTATAAACAGGTATAACAACGCTAACCTTCCCCATCTTTTTTCTGCATCTCCCAGAGGTATATATACTTTAAAAAGCTGTAAACGGTAGCGCTGACAGCAACAATAAAACCTCTTATTCCGTCAAGAAAACCTTTTTTCAAAAAATACTCCCTCACAAAAGAAGCAATAGGATTAAGAAGTATCCTGTGAGACTTAAACTTTTTACCTTTTTTGTTTAAATCAACAGCAGACAGATAGGAGTAGTTAACTACTTTTGTAAAATGATCTTTTATATCTTTATAGGAGTAGTGAAACAGATCACCTTCTATTTTTTTAACCTTTCCATCAATAACTAAAAACTCATGTATCTCTCCACCTTCCCATCTGGGATTTGAAGATCTTTTTACCAGCCTTAAATTCCAGTCAGGCTGCCATGCATAATTAAGAATTTTTCCAAGATATACCGTTTTTCTATTTATGATGTATCCGTCGGCAAAAGGGTTTTTTACAGCATTTATGATTGATTTTTTAAGCTCATCTGACACCACCTCATCACAATCTAAAAATAAAATCCATTCCTGTGAGCATTTTTCAAGTGCTGAGTTTTTTTGATCTCTAAACCCTTTCCATTCCTCAATAAAAACTTTTGCTCCATAGCTTTTGGCAATATTAACGGTTTTGTCTGTTGATCCGGAATCAACAAGAATTATCTCTGAGGCTATATCCTGAACCGTATCAAGAGTTTTGCCGATATTTTCCTCTTCGTTGAAAGATATTAAAGCAACAGAAAGTGGCAGTTTATCCATATTTTTCTCTTATCTTTTCTTTGAAATAATTGAAATACTCCTCAGCTTTTTTCTCAACGGAATAATTTTTAATATTTTCCAAAGCTAATTTTGAATATTGTTCTCTCAGGTTTTCATCTTGTAGAATTCGGACAATATTTTCTGAAAGTTTATCTACATTCTTTTCTGGTACCAAAATACCTGAATTTTTTAATACATCCACATGCCCACCTTGACTGTTAAATGCAATAACTGGAATACCTAAGGACTGAGCTTCCAATACAACATTACCTACACCCTCCCATAGGGAAGGAAAAGCAAATACTTTAGCCCGGGCTACATATTTAAAAGGATTTGATTTGTATCCAAAAAAGTAAGTATCCTTCTCAATATTGAGACTTCTGGTTAAGTTTTTTAGATTTTGCATTTGAGAACCATCTCCAATAATAACAAGATTAGATTCCGGGATTTTCTCTTTAACTTTTTTGAAAGCTTTTATAAGATACTCTTGACCTTTTTGAATTTCAACTCTTCCGACATTTATAACAACCGGATTTTTAAATATCTTTTCTTCTTCAGGAGTTATACTTTCCTGAGCTAATGACCTAATTTTTTGTATATCTATGTAGTTATATATTATTTTTAGTTTTTCCCTCTTTACAAAGAAGGCTTTACTTACATCCTCCTCAACAGCTTTAGAGACAACTATTATTCCGTCCAAATTTTCATAAATTTTTTTCATCAGATATCTATACGGTAGTTTGTACCATTGTTTATTTCCCATATAGTTGTCAGAGTTATGAACAGAACCTAAAAATACAGTTTTTTCATAATTATTGAGGAAAGTTTTTGTTATAGAAAGAATTATGTTTTGTGTAAGCATATAACTTAAAACAAGATCATACTTTTTCTTTTTGATTAAATCTTTAAGTGCTAAAGCTTTACCTATCTCTCCTTTTCTATTTAAGACATGAAGTTTAAAAGGCAAATTTTTTACATCATTTTCTATTTTTTTATTAACAGCAAATTCTATGTCCACATCAAATTTTTCTTTAAGAACATTTGCAAGATCTACGGACAGTCTGGTTGTTGCAGATATATCCCACAAGTTATGAAGGTAAAAAAGTACTCTCATCTACTCTCTTTTTTGTAGAAAATTATACCCTATCCGCCTATACTTGTCATTATCCTCCTGCAGTCAGAAAATGCGTAGCCTGATTTTAATATCTTCTGATTTGAAAGCTCTTTTTCTATAAGAACCTTTCTGATAAATCTATCCAGTTCTTCATCTGTCCCATTTCTGATAACAGGCTTTGCATCTATCTCCTCATCTGTCCTGAGGCACATTTTTATATGTCCTTCAGCAGTAAGTCTTAGTTTTGAACAGCCGTCGCAGAACGGATTTGATATAGGGGTGATAAATCCTACTTTTGTGTTTAGCTTGGGTATTTTATAAACTCTGGCTGCCCCGCTTCCGACAGATATTGACGGGATTAACTCCCCGTATTTTTCTTCAATCTGCCTTTTTATCAACTCAAGGGGCTGAACTTTCTCCTCAGACCAGTCTATAAGCTCTCCACCTATAGGCATCATCTCAATAAATCTGATCTCGACTCCGTACTGTGCTCCAAATTCAACAAAATCAAGAGATTCTTCCTCGTTTAAGCCTTTCACTATTACTGCATTTACTTTTATTGGATCATATCCTAATTCTTTTGATACTTTTATACCCTCTATAACATCTTCAAGTCTTCCTTTTGTTATATGAAAGAAAAGGTCAGGCTTTAAGCTGTCTATAGAAATGTTCAGTCTATCAAGACCTGCTTTTCTTAATTTTTCTGCATGCTTGGAGAGGGTTATACCGTTTGTTGTCATTGATATATCTTTTATCTGGGGGATATTTCTTAACATTTTTATTAGTTCTTCAAGCTGCGGTCTAACAAGAGGTTCTCCTCCGGTAATCCTTACCTTCCTGAGACCGTATCTGGTCATGGCTCTAACGAGCCTTACAATCTCCTCATACCTGAGGATCTCGTCATGGGGAACAAACTCTGAGTTAT
>JALVEY010000131.1 GCA_027030485.1 Persephonella sp. | reverse complement strand
TTAAGGGGTATTTGTATCTAAAGCTTTCCCCGTCATTGAACTCTTTCTGGCACTCACCACACATCTTGAAAAATCTGAAAACTGTTTTCTCCCTTTCAAAAGGATACTCATAAAGAAAAGAGTAGTGGGAACCGCAGTAATTACAGGATATGAAAGGAAAGTAAAACCTCCTGTTACTCTGATCAAAAAGCTCGTTTAAGCAGTCTGGACATATGGAAAGGTTCTGGGGAAGAATGTTAATCTCCTTTTTTATCTGGAATTTCTCATGGAAAAAATCAGGAAGTTCCTCAATTACCTCTGTTGATGCCTCTCCCATAAATATTGAGTAGGGGAGTTTTTCTCCAAGCTCCTTTGAGAAGTTGTGGATATACTCAATAGATGCGGAGACTATTATCTCAACCCTGTCTTTATTCTTCTGGAGGTATCCTTTTATTTTGTGTCTTTCTGCTATTTTCTTTACAAGATCAAGAAGTATGTCATTACCGCTCAGATAATCAAAGCTTATTTTTAGACCTATCTTATTTTCTGTTTTCATTCTCCGATCCTCTTTCCTGACAGTTTTCCGTTGTAAGAGCCAAAATGTTTCATAACAACATCTTTCAGAGGTACATCTCTCGTTTTCTTATATTTTACCCCTATCCTTTCAAGCTCTTTCAGTATCTGAAAGATAATTGTTTTGAAAGGTTTGTCCTCTAACTCCTCTGTAAGCCCTATCTGTGAGGAGTTTATCTCCTTAGGGACTACCCCAATAATAACAGTATCTGCCATTTTCCCTGTCAGGGGCGTCAGCTCAAGCATCTGTAGAACCTCAACCTCATGGGCTGTCTGGTGGTAAGATGACAAACCTGACAGCTGATCTGGAGTAAGTCTGTAAACAGATCCCGGTTTGTCGTTAACAGATATAGTGTCAACGAGGATTATACTGTCGTATTCATGGAGGTAGTTCATAAGCCCAAAGCCGAGTGTTCCGGCATCTATAAGATCCACCTCCGGATCAAAACTGTAGTTCTCCTGAAGATATTTAACTGCAAAAACACCGATACCTTCATCTTTAAAAAGAATGTTTCCAACACCAACAACACCGATTTTTCTCATATTTTTTTCCTTTTTACAGGTTTTTAATATTGAAAAAGTTTTGAGGCTGGTATGGAAGAAATTGAGGTATGTATCTGCAAAAGAATAACCCTTTCAGAACTTCTTGAGGTAATTGATAACGAAGGTATAAAAGATATTCAGCTCTTGATTGAAAAAACAAAAGCAGGAACTGTATGTAAAATGTGTATATCCCCTGAAGATGATCCTTACGGCGAAAGGGATATACACCTGTCTGAGCTCTTAAGATAGACAATCTATTTTGCTTTTTTAAATTTATACCCTCCAAAAACAATAGCCATGTCTCCTTCTCGCCAGAATATTGTCCTCCATACCTGATAATAAACATGGAAAGCAACCCAGGCTATTATTATCCACATTGTTAGATGGTGAACAACTCTAACTCCATGGGGTCCCCCAAAAACCCATAATGTCCAGTCTGTTCCTACATGCAGTATCCAGGGCCACCATGCACCTATTGAGGAATCACCGTGGTAAAGCCCCCAGACATACATCTGAAGACCTGTAAAAAGCATAAGGAAAAGAAGAAGATGTAAAATTGTAAAATAAACGGCATTAAAGCTGTCTAATTTTGATGAATCAAAATTTTTTCTTCTGTTTAGGGTAAGGAGGTTTATAACAACCTCAAAAAATTCCCTTATGTTCTGGGCATTTGGTATCAGTTTCTTAACAGGTTTTTCAAATCTACTGAAAAAGTAAAGGTAAGCAACAGCAATTGATGTGACATCAAGAAGTATTGCAGCTATAAAATGAACCCATCTATTGTAAGCCATAACATATTTGTAGGCTGCAGCTTCAGCAATCATACTCTGGTAGTAAGGGTGGGCTATGTAAAGCCCTGTTATCACAGCTGCGACAATGGAAAAAACATTTACCCAGTGGATTATTCTCATTGTTGCTGTCATTCTTTTCACTTTCTTATACATTGCAGAAACCTCCAACAGGCTCTACCCTGTAAACACCAAGTTCTCTG
>JALVEY010000130.1 GCA_027030485.1 Persephonella sp. | reverse complement strand
TATCAATAAATCTAAAAATCAAAAAAGCTAACAAAACATTTGTAAACTACTATTTTGACATAGGTGTGGGAGCTTACTTTACTTACATCAACTTTCCATATGATTCATTTTTCACAAATGCAGAAACCATAAATTTTTACTCATCATTTAAAACTTTTTTATACCTTTTGGAAAAACTGATTAATATAAAACATCCCAAAGGGTATAGAATCAGAGTACTGATCTCGGACATGCTTTACAAAGAGTATGAGGGAATATACCAGCACCTGAAAAAAATAGATACTGACAGGGTACTTTCTGTGATAAATATTCAAAACTGCGGACTGGGAAATGAAAAGCTCATCATCAAAAATAGAAGAAATCTTATTGATTTTTACCATTACAAAAAGCTGAAAAAAATTTTTGAAAAACAGGAAATATCCTTTCAGGAAGAAAGACTGAAAGAGTATTCAAACATAGATAGAATTAAACTCCCCGTTATATGGTTTTCTTCACAGCCGAATGAATTTCTTTACAGCTTGAAAAAAGAGTTTATAAATGAAAAATTAATATTAAACTTTACAAACAGATTATATTTTGTGATAAACAACCTGTATAAAGGATAATAAATGGGAATATACAGCACAGTAGTAAGATTTTTCGTTGCCCTGAGTGTAATAGTTTCTTTGTATACGGGAGATCTTGAATACAGCACAGCATTGACGATACTTTCTCTCATATACATATCAGGATACCTTCTGATCCCAAAAAATAAAAATACAAAATATCTGTACTTTGTTATTGATGTTGTTTTTATATCTTTAGCTGTATATCTTACAGGCTACACATACCTGTCTGTTCTGATAATACCTCTTTTTTCCGAATTTGTGAAAGAAAGTAAAGATATTATATACTTCCTGACAGTTTCTTTTATTCCGGTTTTTACAGCCCTTTACACAGCAAACTTTTCTGAGTTTAGCTTTATTCCTTTAATAATCGGTGGGCTTATAGGCATATACGGTCTGAACCAAACATTTATACAGAAGGAAAAATATTTTAATGATCTAAAAAATGATATGGAAAATCTCTACATCAAGAATATTTCATATCAGGAAAAGATAAGTCAGCAGGATAAAATCCTTTCAGTTTACAACTCCCTAAAAAAAATGCGAAAAAACAGATTTCCTTTAAAGATATGGATATACGACATAAACGAGATACTGGGATCTGATGGAATAATGTTTTTTGACCTGAAAAACAACAGATGCTACTCAACAGAAAAAATCCAGTGCAACAAAGAGATACTGAACTTTATAGACAGACCGTTTATAGAATTTAAAAATCATCAGGTTAACAAAATACTGAATGCCCCTTACGTTTACACTTTGACAATTGAAAATAACAAAGATCTGACTGGGATAGTAGTGATTGTTTCCAAACTAAAGGATATAAATAAAGATCAGTTAGAGATGATCTCTGATTATCTTATTTTGTACAGCATTGAAAATCCACAAAAAATTGTAGATAGAATCAAGACACAAGATTTCTCAGTAAAACCGTCGCATAGGATCCAGTCGGAAGAAAAAAACTTACCCTGATTGAGTTTTTTGTCTTTTCCACTACTTTGAAATCCTCAGGGAAAAAGACCGCATCTCTCAGCCCGTCTGTCAGAACCTCTATTCCGGCAACCTCTTTCCCAATATCCTTTTCTTTTATCCCAGACTCCTTTAATGTTTTTTCTATTATATCTGCAAGGAGTTTATCTTCAGGGGGATACCCTCTACCTGTGTAAGGGATTTTGAGGTTTTTCAGGTATTCAAGATCATAAACCTCAGTATAAAAGCTGAGCTTCCACCGGTTTATAAAGCTAACCCTTTTAAACGGGTACTTTTTCTCTATATACTTTCTCAGATACTCGTTCCACAGATAAGACTGGAAAGCAAAATTAAACATCAGCCTTATATTTTTCGGCAATATTTTTATTGCCTTTTCAGGAGAAAGCCCCCTTTTTAGTCCAAGTATAAGATCCCTTTCGTACTGCTCAAGCTTTCCCCTGAAGTCCCTGTATAACTCTTCCCATTTCCCCCAGTTTTTTACACTTCCCTTTATT
>JALVEY010000129.1 GCA_027030485.1 Persephonella sp. | reverse complement strand
GGCATTCTTTCTTTCAAAGTTTGCTTAATTTCCTGTAAATTCATTATCTTCCCATTATTCTAAAAACTAATTTTTTCAAATTGAACTTTGTCAGAGCTTAAGTCTTTACTCAATTTTAAATTTCTATCCTTTTTATAAAGCACTTTTTCTATCTTATCTGCCTCTTCTTCCAAAACTTCAAGAAGTCTGTCAATATTCAAAACAAAGTCGTCAGTATTTCTTATTTCCTCATCTGATTTTTCAGTTTCTATTTTTATGTATCTATGAAGTTCCCCGATGTGAGAATGAACGCCGTCTTTATATACCACTTCTATTAATAATCTCGGCATTTGTTCGTTTTTTGAACGGGTTATTAGGTTCTTTGTTCCTTCCCATATCCCTTTTTTAAGATATTCAAGATCCTCATCTGTTAATCCTGTATCTTTTGCAGAGTTTTCGTTTGCTACTCCGTGAAAGGCAATAAATGAGTAAGGGAGTATCCACTCTTCCCTGAATGTTTTCTGTTGTTGTCCTTCTTTGGAAGCAAAAGCTCCTGTTCCTTTTATGAATTCAAGTTTAACTTTGTGAAGAGACTGCCCCATGTTGAACTGAACAGGTCCTGTGTATGTGATAGAGCTGTCTTTGTTTTTCCCTGTTTCTATAGGAATAGTTCCACCAAAAAGGCGAATATCTATACATTCATTTAATATTCTTTCTGCTTTGTTCTCAAAATCTTTTGCTCTTGCCTTTGCATCTTGAATATTTCCCTCTTCATCTGATATTTCTCTGACGAATATCTCTAAACCTTCAAAATCTTTTAGATAATCTCTGATTGTTCTTTTGAGCCTAACATCTGTAACTATATTTCTGCCTGTTTCCTCATCTATTCTTGGTTTGTTTTCATCGTTTGGGTCTCCATTTGGGTTCGCAAAGGATACATCATAAAGGAATAAATATTCTCTCCTGTGTTTGATTGTTTCACTCATTTTTATCACCTCGTTATAATGAATTTTTAGTTAGTCTGACTTTGTTCTTCATTTTGATACACCATATCTGCCACTTCTTTGTATAAAGCCATTCCACTGGCGAAATAAAAGTTTATCCCGTCAATACTTAAGCCAAATTTTTCCTGTGAAAGAAGATTTTTTGATATTTCTTCTGCAAGCTCTTTTTTTCCTGAATCAAACTTATTGTATTCCATTAGCTTGTTTATAACCTTTGGCAGAAGTCCTTTTATATCTTCTTCGTTCATTTTGAGACCTTTTAGATTTTTGAAAAATGGTGTACTTCCCCTTTCTTTTCCCTGAATATTTAAAAGCATTTGCGTTAATGCCCCAAGTAGAAATATTCCTCTTTTTGCCGGTGTGTTGAGAGATCTGCCTACTTTTTGATAAATTTTTTCAAATCTTGTTTCTTCCATTGTTTTTACCTCTGTATTTAATATGCCAAGCTCTTCCAAAAATCTGACATTCATAAGCGCATCCATCACCGAAAAAGAAAAATTATTCCCATTAACAAACTCATCTCTTATTTTTCTATTAAAGATCTGGATAAGGGTTCTAAAGTCAACATTTTCTCCCCTGAAGATCTTATCAACTACTTCAAGAAGAGTCTTATCAAATTCATTCAGAAAGTTTACCAATCTACCGAAGTTATAATCCTGTCCAAAAAGCTCATCAATTTTGGTTTTTACATCAAAAATTTTGTGAATTCTGGAAGGTAAAACATCTTCTATCAAAAGAAGTATTTTATCGCTGTCTGCTTTGCCACCACCTTTTAAAAATAAGAAATAAAAGCTAACTACATCTTTATAATCTTTTAATAGTTCTAAAATCTCGTCTTTGTCATCTGTTAGAGTTGCTTTTCTTTCTTTTGAGAGGGTCAGTTTCCCTGCCTCCATAGATAAGATCTCATTTATTTCCTCAAGAGCTTCTGGTGTGTTTAAGATGAGTTTTGGTATCAAATAATATTCTTTTCTATAAAATTTAAATTTGAGATTATTTTCAACATATTTTTTGCCGTAATCTATTTTTAGAAAACAGTCAACACATACAGGAAAGTTTTTCCATGCATTTTTTTTCTTAAAACCTGAAGTTATGTAGCATTCTTTGT
>JALVEY010000128.1 GCA_027030485.1 Persephonella sp. | reverse complement strand
GAAAGGAACGTATCTACCACCTGATGTTTTAGTTCCATCGGTTGACGAGTTTGCAGAAAAAATAACAGATGCCCTTTATTCAAACCTTAGACCGGGGGATTTCCCAAAGCTAATACTGGAAACAGGTAGGGCTATTGTTGATGAGGCTGAATATCTGATAACAACAATATTCGCATCAAAAAGACTGCCTGACGGCAGGAAAGCTTATGTGGCAGATGCAGGGGTCAATATTCTGTTTACAGCATTCTGGTATAAGTTTAATATAGAGATTGATAGGGAAGTTCAGGGAACTAACGAACCTGCTGTTATATACGGACCTTTATGTATGAATATTGATGTTATAGATGAAGGTTCTCTCCTACCGCCCCTTGAAAGGGGAACAAGGCTGATATTCTCTCCTGTTGGTGCTTACAACAATACCCAGTGGATGCAGTTTATAGAATACAGACCAAATGTTGTTATGGTAATGGAAGACGGAACGGTGGAAGTTATAAGAGAAAAAGAGGATATAACGGATATAGAAAGGAGAGAAAGACTGCCTGATAAATTAAAATTAAAATAAAGCAGGCGCAGTTCTAAATGGAAAACCATTACAGATCCCACATAAAAGCTGTTTTAAACAGTTATTCAGAAATATTTTTTGTAGAGAATTACATTGCAGGAGGGATTTTTCTTCTCTGCACTTTTATAAATCCTAATCTTGGTATAGCAGGGATTATAGCTTTCATTTCTGCTTACCTGTTTGCCAGATTTTTGCGTATGGAAAAGGAGTTCCTTTCTTCCGGTTTTTATACCTATAACCCACTGCTTGTGGGACTGTCTATAGGATACCTGTTCAAGATCACACCTGTTACGGTATTTTTCACCATAACGGCAGGTATTCTTACCCTTATTTTTTCTGTTATGCTTTACAGTATCTTTTCGTACTATCTTAGACTTCCGATTTTCAGCTTACCTTTTGTTATCATAAGCTCAACCATCTATTTATCTGTATCAAATTACTCAAACCTTTTTGTGGATTCCCTTTATCCCCACATAAATTTCAGTTTTTTAGAAAACTACATACCTATCTGGATCACAGGTTATCTTAAATCATTTGGAACTATTCTGTTTTTGCCTGATGTTCTTGTTGGATTTCTTTTTGCATTAACAATATTTTTTATCTCAAGAATTTTATTTATGCTTTCTGTTGTGGGGTACTACTCTGGAACCTTTGCAGCTGGATTTTTGACAGGGTCTTTCTATCAGGCATTTTCAGATATAAGCCATTTTAATTTTATACTGATTGCAATGGTTTTGGGGGGTATTTTCCTCATTCCATCTATAAAATCATACTTTATTGCTGTTGTTGGGGTTGTAATCTCCACAATTGTTCTTTCGGCTGTGAAAACATTCTGGGCTTTTTACGGCATTCCTGCGTTCACGCTCCCCTTTAATTTTGTTTCGCTTACCGTTCTGTATGTTCTGGGTATTTTGGGCTTTCCTTTAGTGGCAAAAGTGATAAGAAAAACCCCTGAAGAAACGCTGGATTATTATTTGACAAACATTAACAGGTTCAAAGGTTATGAAAGAACACTTCACCTGCCCTTTTCCGGAAAATGGACTGTCTGGCAGGGATTTGACGGCAGATGGACACATAAAGGAAGCTGGAGATATGCATACGATTTTGTTATAACTGATGACAATGGAAAAACTTACAGAAATGAAGGGCTAAATCTTGAGGATTACTACGCTTACAGAAAGCCTGTTCTGTCTCCTGTAAGGGGAAGGGTTGTTAAGGTTATTTCCGACCTTCCTGATAATCCAATAGGTCAGGTTGACAAGGATAACAACTGGGGTAATCTAATTGTGATCCATGATGTTAGGGGTTTTTTTGTTGAGATATCCCATTTATCACAGCACTCTATAAAGGTAAAAGAAGGGGACTGGGTAGAGGTTGGAAGCTTCTTAGGACTATGTGGTAATTCTGGCTACTCACCGCAACCACACATTCACATTCAGGTTCAGCCTTCTGCTGATATAGGCTCTTACACCCTGCCTTTCAGTTTTGTCAGTTATATATCAGGAAAGAGGTTTTACTCAAACAATCTTCCGGAAGAGGGAGAAACT
>JALVEY010000127.1 GCA_027030485.1 Persephonella sp. | reverse complement strand
GAACAGCAGGAGGCAATACTCTCAGACTCGTTCCTCCTCTTATAATTACAAAATCCCAGATAGATGAGGGAATAGAGATACTGTCAGAAGTTGTTAAACAGATGCATATAGATTAATATAAAAATTAATATCAAACATATAAGGGTACTGAATGGAAATAACAGAAAAGGATATTATTAATTTTTTAAGGCACAGGGGAAAGCCTGTTTATTTTAAGATGCTCCAGAGAAAACTTGGGGTACCCAAATCAGAAAAAAAAGTTCTCAGGAAGATCCTGAAAAAACTCCAGAAAAAAAAGATAATAAGATATGAAAAAGGGAAATACCTTCTTACAGAATGGAAACAGAAAGAAGAAGGACTGTTAGAAGGCAGGGTAGAAGCACACCCGAGCGGATACGGCTTTTTGATTATAGGTGATGAGGTTGAGGATCTATTTATCCCACCTCCGGAGATGAGATACCTTTTTGATGGGGATATAGTTGTAGCAAAAGCTGTAAAAAGAAGGAAAAAAGATGAGGCAAAAATAGTAAAGATTGTTGAAAGGGCTATAAAAACCGCTGTTGGAAAGTACTACAAAGATAAAACAGGACATTATGTTTTACTTTCAGACACGGTTCTCCCCCACAGGATTTATATAAACAAAAAAGATGCGAAAAAGAACAGACTTGAGCCTGAAACATATGTGGTCGTGGAGATAACCCAGTATCCGGCTCCTAAACAGAGGGGAAGGGGCAGGGTTCTTAAAGTTTTAGGAAAAACCAAAAACACCCTAACAGTTGCAGAGATTATATCAAGGAAATACAACCTCCCGACAGAGCATTCGCCGGAAGCTGTAAAGGAAGCGCAAAAGCTTTCCTCTGTTGTCAGAATAACCAGAAACAGGAGAGACCTTACAGATCAGGTATGCTTTACTATTGATCCTGAGTCTGCAAGGGATCATGATGATGCTGTGGCTATAGAAAAGGAGGGAAATAACTTCAGGCTTTTTGTTCATATAGCAGATGTATCCCACTACGTGAAGGAAGGTTCTGCCATTGATCTGGAAGCTTACCAAAGGGGAAATACATACTACCTTCCAGAAAGAGCCCTTCACATGCTTCCTGAAAGGCTCGCCGCAGAGCTTTGCAGTTTAAGACCGAATGAAAAAAAGTATGCATTTACCTGTGAAATGCTGATAAACAGATCAGGAAAAGTAATAGATTACGATATATATGAAAGTGTGATAATTAGCAAAGCAAAGCTCACATACGATGAAGCTCTCAGGTTGATAATAGGAGATCCGGCACTTGAAGAAAAATATCCGGATGTTGTAAAGCCCCTCAGGTATATGGAAAAACTGGCAAAAATACTGATGAAAGCAAAAGAAAAAAGGGGAAGCATAGACTTTGATATGCCTGAAAGCAAGATACTTTTTACAGAAACAGGAGACCCCTATGATGTTGTTCCGTATGAGAGGCATCTTGCACACAGGATAATAGAGGAGTTTATGATAATAGCAAATGAGACTGTTGCAAAATTTATGTTTGAGAAAGGCTACCCGTTCATATACAGAACCCACGAAGAGCCGGATCTTGATAAAGTTGTAAAATTTGTTGATCTTGTTGCAGGTTTAGGATACGAGGTTTCCTACCCAGAAAAGATAACACCTAAGTTTATACAGAAAATTCTTGAAAAAGTGTCAGGAACTCCTGAGGAAACACTTGTAAGGTTTATGGCTCTCAGAACTATGAAACAGGCAAAATACACTGTTGAGAACATAGGGCATTTTGGTCTTGCATCTGAATGTTATACCCACTTCACATCACCAATAAGAAGATATGCAGATATAAATGTTCACCGGATGCTCAAAAAGGCAATAAAAGGAAAGTTTACAAAGAAAGATCTCCAAACCCTCCCTTCAAAGCTTGAGGATATAGCAAAGCAGTGTTCAAAAATGGAACGGGTGGCAGATGATGCAGAAAGGGACGCCCTTGACATATTAAAACTCAGAATTCTGTCAAATCATGTCGGTGAGGTTTTT
This sequence comes from Persephonella sp., assembly GCA_027030485.1. Lineage (GTDB taxonomy): Bacteria > Aquificota > Aquificia > Aquificales > Hydrogenothermaceae > Persephonella_A. The sequence continues at coordinate 92 of JALVEY010000127.1, read as the reverse complement.
GAAGGTATAATAACAGGGGTGGTTTCTTTTGGTCTTTTTGTTGAGCTTAAAAGGTATCTTATTGAGGGTCTTATCCCAATAAACACCCTTCC
>JALVEY010000126.1 GCA_027030485.1 Persephonella sp. | reverse complement strand
CAACAATAGCCCTACCTGTTTCCAGTATTAGCTTTGGGAAATCCCCCGGTCTAAGGTTTGAATAAAGGGCATCTGTTATTTTTTCTGCAAACTCGTCAACCGATGGAACTAAAACATCAGGTGGCAGATACGTTCCTTTTAGTTTATTTTTTGAAGGAAATCCACCACCAATGTCTATATACTCAATCTTGAATCCAAAGTTGTCCTCTACTTCATAGGCGAACTTCACCATTTTCTCAACTTCTTTTGCGTATGCTTCAGGTTCAAGAATAAATGTTCCTATATGACAGTGAAGACCGTTAAGAATCAGCTTATCACCTGCCTTTATCCTTTTTACAGCATCAGCTGCCTGTCCTGTTTCCAGATTAAACCCAAATCTGCTCCACTGGGGATGGATACCTGTATCCATGTTTAATCTGATTGCAACCTTTATCTGTTTGCCAAGTTTTTCTGCAACCTTTTCAAGATCAATAATCTCATCAAAATGGTCTATATGTATCATCGCACCTTCAGCAGCAGCCTTCTCCAGTATGGAAACAGGCTTGTAAGGACCGTTAAATATTATGTCTTTCCCTTCTATTCCAAGTTTTCTTGCCTTTTCGTATTCAAAAGCAGAAACAACTTCAGCTACTGCACCCTCCTGATGAAGAACAGCACATACAGCCTGAAGGTAGTTCGTTTTGTATGACCACCCAAACTGAACATTTGGGTATCTTGAGGCGAATGCATTGTAAATCTGTCTGTATTTTTCTCTGAGTTTCCTTTCTGATACAACAAAAAGAGGTGAACCGTACTTTTCCACAAGCTCATCAATCGGAACTCCATCAATATCCTTTCTAACCTTTCTTGCATAAAGGGGAGAACTTCCAAACTTATTCATAAAACCGGTTTCAAGCTTTGTTATGATTGGTTTTTCATATATCTTTTTCATTTCAGCTTTCACCTCTTGTAATTATTTTTTGAAACCTTTCCATATCTGTAACAAGGTCGTCTGTAAACCTTACATAAAGCTTTCCTGCCTCGTAATCCGGATAGTCTATAACAGGAAGATTAAAGGCTTTTCTGACTATGTTAGAGGCTATATTTATTCCAACACCTGTTGCAAAATACGACCAGGCAGGAAAACGGGGGTTGATCTCAATAAGATAAACTTTGTCATTTTCTATATCCACTATACATTCAAGCTCAAAAGCCCCCCGCCATTTGTAAATCTCAATAAATTTTCCTGCTGCTGACAGCATTTTTTCATTTTTTATTGTTACACCTGTCCATATCTTCCCCAGTTCTGTGATCCACATCTTTTTTATTCCAACCATACCAAGAGAGTTTCCTTCTCCATCTCCTGCTGCAACAACATTCATCTCCTCACCTGATACGACCTGCTGAACTATGATAGGATATCCCCACTGGGCAACAATTTTGTTGTAGTAGCTGACAGCCTCCTGTGTTGTGTAAGCCCTGTATGCTTTATAGAAAGCTCCCTTTACCATAACAGGAAGTCCGATTTTTTCAACAGCTTTTATAAGCTCATCATAAGATGTAACCACCTCTGATTTTGGAATATCTATTCCTATGTTTTGTGCTATCTCTGTAAGTCTATCTTTCCCTCTCAGTTTAAACTGCTCTAATGTGGGCAGAAATGTTTTTATTCCGTTTTTCTCAAGCTCTTCTGCATATTTTATATAAACAGGTAGCTCTGCATCTAAGACAGGAAGAACAAAATCAAGCCCATAAGTTTCCTTTATGTAGTAAAGCCTGTTTATGAATGCATCATGACCTCCTGATGGATAAGGCATTATAAAAGATTTGTCCACAATCCAGTCCATGTATATGCCCGGCTCCATAGCATCATAAGCAAGACCAACTATCTTTATGTTCAGGTCTTTGTCCTCTTTCAGACTTTTTGCAACACCTATACCGGGACCCGGATTATCAACGGCATTTATCCCGGAAACACCTACTATTATCTGATCCATCGTATTCCTCCTAAATCAGCCTGTAGCTTCTGAGTTTCTCAATAAAATCAATCAGATCCCTTTCAGCCTCTTCTTGTGAAACCTCAAAATTTTCGGTAATGTCTTTTATTATTTCTTCCTGAGATTTTCCTTCCTTTAAATCTTT
>JALVEY010000125.1 GCA_027030485.1 Persephonella sp. | reverse complement strand
CTGACGCACATGCAAACATTGTGGGAACACCTGCAGCAAGACCGGCTACAAATAATCCTTCCCTTACTTTACCGTTTTCATTTTTTATCATTATCTTTCCCTGTCTTGGGGATTTTTTGTGGGGGACAACCTCAACATTTAGACCCTGTATATCAAAGCTGTGGAAACCTGTTGCTATAACGATGTAATCAGATCTGTAGGTTTCTCCATTTTCAAGATGAACAATAAAGCTTCCTTTTTCCCCTTCAGCTTTTACTACCTTTCCTTTTTTCAGCTTTAAGTTTTCAAACTCTTCTGCCTGCTTTCTGATCTGTTTAAGGAGATCTTCTCCTTTTGTTCCTTTTTTTATTCCAGGAACATTGTTTAAAAGGGCTTTATCAAGATCCGAGTAATCACCGTAAATTATCAAGTATCTTCTGTTTTCTGTAAAATCAAACTTTCCTTTTGAGGAGGCAAGGGTTATACCGCACGTCAGTCCTGCAGGTCCTCCTCCTATTATTATCACATCGTATTTTTCCATTTTAACCTCCTTTTTTTATTTAAATTATAGATGAACAGGTATAAGTTGAAGATGATATACATAATACATAAGTTTAAATATTAGTAAACAAAGGAGGGGATTATGGAGTATCAGATACTTGCAGAGTTTTACGATTTTCTCGAAAAAACAACAAGCAGAATTCAGATGACCAATGCCCTTGTTGAGCTTTTTAAAAAAACACCGAAGGATTTGATTGATAAGGTTGTGTACCTTTCAATAGGAAGAATAGCCCCTGAGTACACAGGGCTTGATTATAACTTTAGTGAAAAGTCAGCACTTAAAGCCCTTTCTTCCGTTTTAGGAATATCTGAGCATGAGATCCAAAAAAAGCTTATAGAAACAGGAGATCTGGGAGATGCAGGAAAAATTTTATATGAAGAAAAAGGGATAAAACCACAGAAAAAGCTAACAGTTGAAGAGGTATATGATACCCTCAGAAAAATTGCTGAGACCACAGGTTACGGCTCAACTAAGAAAAAGATGGATCTGTTTGTTTCACTTTTGAAAAAGGCCTCACCCCTTGAGGTAAAGTTCCTTCTCAGGACAATAACAGAAAGGCTCAGACTTGGGATAGGTGATAACACTATTATGGACGCCCTTGCTGTTGCATTTACAGGAAGCAAAGAAAGCAGAGCAATAATAGAGAGAGCTTATAACATAACTTCAGATTTAGGATATGTTGCTTCAGTTTTAGTTAAAGAGGGTTTAGAAGGAGTTAAAAATATCAAAATACAGATAGGAAGACCTATCAGACCTATGCTTGCAGAAAGAATGGCTATTCCTTCATTTATACTTCAGAAACTTGGTGGAAAGGCTGGAGCAGAATACAAATATGATGGAGAGAGAATACAGGTTCACAGGAAAGGGGATACATTTTATCTTTTTTCAAGAAGACTTGAGAATATAACCCACCAGTTTCCAGACCTTATTGAATTTTTGAAAAAGGCAACCCCTGAGGAATATATACTTGAGCTTGAGGCAGTTGTTATAGATCCTTCTTCTGGAGCTATAAGACCATTTCAGGATCTTATGAACAGAAGGGTAAAGTATGTAACCAGATTTCATATTATGATGTACCCGATAGCAGGATTTTTGTTTGATATTATGTATTTAAACGGGGAAGACCTTACACTTAAACCCTATCCTGAGAGAAGACAGATACTTGAAAAGGTTGTAAAAACAACAGACAGGATAAACCTTGCTGCCAGAAAAGTTGTTGATAATGTAGATGATCTTGAGAGGTTTTTCCTTGAGGCGATAGAAAATGGGTGTGAAGGGCTTGTGTGCAAATCTCTGCAGCCTGATTCAATATATCAGGCAGGGAAAAGGGGCTTTTTATGGATAAAATACAAAAGGGATTACAAATCCCATCTTGCTGATACTCTTGATCTTGTTGTTGTCGGTGCTTTTTACGGTAAAGGTCAGAGGGCAGGAAAGTTCGGGTCATTGCTTATGGCATGCTATGATCCTGAGACTGATCAGTTTAAAACAGTGTGTAAAGTAGGAACAGGTTTTACTGAAGATGATTTTAATAAGCTTGAGGAAATCCTGTCTAAACACCAGATAGACCACAAGCACCCGAGGGTTAATTCAATCCTCACAGCAGATATATGGTATGAACCTTACCTTGTTCTTGAGATAACTGGAGCTGAACTGACTTTATCTCCAGTCCACACTTGCGGCTGGGACAAAATAAAGCTAAACAGGGGACTGGGTTTGAGGTTTCCAAGATTTACAGGAAGATACAGGTTTGATAAAAGACCTGAAGATGCAACAACAGAAAAAGAGATTATTGAGATGTATAAAAACCAGATTCAGATAAAGGTCTGATCAGCTTAAGAAGGAAACTATAAAGGAGATACCGAATACTATAATACCGATAACAATATAGGAGATGATGCTCCAGATAATACTGCTTTCAAGTATTTTTCCTGTATCAGGCTTACCTTCCATAGATGCCAGTTTGTACTGAACGGCAAAAATGGTTGCAAAAATAATGACCATGACGACGGCTATGATTAGAATAAGCATTTTTATACCTGCGGTTTTTTTATTTAATTATACATTAGCGGTTTTTTTTATTTTTTTAAACAGTTTCAAAGCGTTCCGGTCAGTTATTTTCTCAAGCTCTTCTCTGGGAATGTCTAAAAACTGGGAAACAAACTCAGCTGTGTAGAATATGTACGAAGGTTTGTTAGGTTTTCCCCTTTTTTTCTGGGGGGACAAAAACGGACTGTCGGTTTCAAGCAAAAGCCTGTCTAAAGGAGTTTTTCTCAAAACCTCCCTCAAATTGTCAGCTTTTGGGTAGGTTATGTTTCCTGCAAATGATATATAAAATCCCATTTCTACAGCTTTTTCCATCATCGGCAGATCACCGCCAAAACAGTGAAGAACCCCTGAATCAGGAAATGGAGAGTGGTTTTCAAGGATCTTTATTGTGTCCTCGTTGGCACTTCTTGAGTGTATAACTACAGGCAGTTTCAATTTTTTAGCAAGCTCAAGCTGTTTTTCAAAAAATTCCCACTGGAGTTTTTTTGGGGTTATATCCCTGTAGTAGTCAAGACCTGTTTCCCCTACAGCAACAACTTTACCGTTTTTTCTGCAGAGATCTTCAAGGATTTCTATATCTTTATCTGTTAGATCATTTATGTCGTAAGGGTGGTAGCCTACAGATGCATAAACATTTTCAAATCTGTTTGAAAGCTCTACAGCCTTGAATATTTCTTCCTTATCACAGCCTATAGTTATTATGTAGTCAAGGCTCTCTACACTTTCGTAAAGATCTTCTTCACTTTTAAGCATATCAAGATGGGCATGTGTGTCTATCATTCAATAGCTCCTGCCGGTGCTTCAGGGGCTGAAGAGTCTGAAACCACTTCCACTATAGACTTTCTGCATTTATTGATTACAGGAACACCGTATTCCTCAAGTATGGCAACCATTTCATCACATGTTATCGTTTCTTTGTCAAGAAGTAGCTCAACAACTGCAGTGATTGCATCTTTGTAGCTTTCTATTATCTCTTTTGTTTTATCATAGGCATCTCTCAAAAGTTTGTTGACTTCTTCATCAATCTTTTTAGCTGTTTCTTCACTTATTTCCGGTCCCTGCTGGGGCATAAATGGGTTGTTCCTTGCTGTCTGTACGTGGATCGGACCGAGCTCGTCTGTCATACCCCATGATGCAACAATTCTGTAGGCAAGCTCTGTTGCCCTCATAAGATCATTTTCTGCCCCTGTTGTTATACCGTCTTTACCGTAGAACACCTCCTCTGCTGCTCTTCCACCAAACAGCTGATGTATCCTTGCGATAAGATCTTTTTTAGAGTATATATGCCTGTCTTCTTCAGGAAGATTAACCGTTACACCTAAAGCCATACCCCTTGGTATTATTGATACCTTATGTAGGGGGTCAGCTTCCTTAAACATAAGACTGACTATAGCATGTCCAACCTCATGGTAAGCTATCTTCTCTTTTTCATCTGGGGTAATAGCCATTCCTTTTCTTTCAAGTCCCATCATTATCCTGTCCATAGCCTCTTCAAACTCTTTCATACCGACTTTGTCTTTTCTTTTTCTTGCAGCAAGAAGGGCAGCTTCATTTACTATGTTTGCAAGGTCTGCACCTGAAAATCCGGGTGTTCCCCTTGCAATTACCATTAGATCAACATCATTATCAAGGGGTATCTTTTTCTTTTTAACATGAACCTTTAATATCTCGTATCTTCCTTTAACGTCAGGTTTTGGAACAGAGATCTGTCTGTCAAACCTGCCAGGTCTAAGCAGTGCAGGATCTAATATGTCAGGTCTGTTTGTTGCTGCTATCACAATGATCCCTTCTCCTGATTCAAATCCATCAAGCTCAACAAGGAGCTGGTTAAGTGTCTGCTCCCTTTCATCATGTCCACCACCAAAACCTACGCCACTTCTTGCTCTACCTACAGCATCTATCTCATCTATAAAAACAAGACAGGGGGCATGTTTTTTTGCTGTTTCAAACAGATCTCTAACCCTTGCAGCACCTACCCCAACAAACATCTCAACAAAGTCCGAACCTGATATGGAAATAAATGGAACATTTGCCTCACCTGCTATAGCTTTTGCTAAAAGTGTTTTACCAACACCCGGATCTCCGTAAAACAAAACCCCTTTTGGAGCTCTACCTCCAAGCTTTTGAAACCTTTGGGGATCTTTCAGATAGTCAATAATCTCTTTGACTTCCTCTTTTACCTCGTCCATACCGGCCACATCATCAAGTTTAACGTTAGGTTTTTCCTCCAGATAGACCTTTGCTTTGGATTTGGCAAAGGAGAATGCTCTGTTAGAACCCCCTGACATCTGGCGCATCATAAATATCCACAGACCGATAAACAGCAGTATAGGAAGCCATGAGATCAAAAGTGTTGTAAGCCAGCCTGATCTTTCTGCAGGGACAACATGGATTTTTACACCGTTTTCCTGAAGTATGTCGTATATTTTGCTGTAACCTTCCGGTATTACAGTTTCAAATTTTTTGCCGTCTTTTGTTATGGCTATAATCTCTTCACCTTTTATTGTGGCTTGTTCAACCTTTCCGTCATTTACCAGTTCTATAAACTCTGTGAAAGAGAGTTTATTCTCAACCATCTGTCTTGAGCCTAACATGTTAAAGGCAAATATCATTAAAGCCCCAATCAAAAACCATATTAGAATGCTTCTTGAAAGCTGCACCTTTTTCAAACCTCCTTTATCTCAAAACAGATAACCTTTTTGCTTTTTTCATCTACTGGGTAATAGCCTGATCTTTTATGGCCTATTACCCATAATATTTTATTCCTAAATTCAAGAAGTGGTATGGTATCTCTCATAAATCTTGGAATTTTAAGATCAATCAGGACATCCTTCAGTTTCTTTTCCGTTTTTTTTCCAAAAGGCAAAAACTTATCACCTTCTTTTCTGTTTCGGATTATGAATTCTGGATTTTCCTCCCTTATATCAAAGCATGCAAACCTTTTTTCATCTTTCATTTTATTCCAGTTTACCTTCTCAGTTATAAAGCTTTTTAACATTATACCTGCTTCTTTTATTAAAATTTCTTCTCCAGGCTTTATTTTATAAAAAATTTGGCTGCTTTTCCTTTCTGTTTCAATAACCAGTCCTGAGTAAGTTTTTATCAGAATAAAACCTTTCCCAAGAGTTACTCTTTTTTCTTCTTTCTTCTTTAATGTTTTTAAAATTTCCAAAATCTTTCTGTACGAAGGATATATACCAGTTTCTCTTTTTATCCAGTTTATTAAAACTCTGTAAAGTACAGCTTCATGGAGGTTTTTTATTTGGGAGAATTTTATCTCTTTACTGGGAAATTTTTGTGAAAATCTTTTGCTTTCAATCTCAAGGTAGTCATCATCAAGCTGTAAAAGTTGGGATTCAATAAGCATAGATTTTTCGAGAGATGGATTTATCTCTTTTATAAGAGGTATCACATTCAACCTCAGTTTGTTTCTTAATATATTTGCCTTAAAATTGGTTCTGTCTACTGTATAGGGAATTTTATTATTTTCTGCATAGCTGATTATCTCATTTTTTGTTATGTAATAAAGGGGTCTTATCAAACTGCCGTCTTTTGGTTTGAATCCTTTTATACCTTTTTTGTTACCCTGAATGAACCACAGTATCATCGTTTCTACAAGATCAGAAAGATGATGCCCTGTTGCTATTTTGTTGAAACCCTCTTTTTCTTTAATTTTTTTTAAGAACTCATACCTGATTTTTCTTGCTGCCTCCTCAACTGATAGTTTTTCTTTTTTTGCTGTTTCTTTGACATCTATCTTTTCTGAAAAGATCGGTAGATTTTTTTCTCTGGCAAAATTGATGCAAAACTCCTGATCTTTGTCTGATTCTCTCCCCCGAAGGGAATGGTTAAGGTGTGCAAGGGCTATTTCTGATATTTTTAGGGTTTTCTTTAGCTTGAGTAAAAGATGAACAAGGACAGCTGAATCAACCCCTCCCGAAAAAGCCACGAGTATTCTGTCGTTTTTTTGTATAAGTTCAAACTCTTTTACTGCTCTTAGGAATTTTTTCTCAACCATTTTAATGGTGGCGGTGGCAGGACTCGAACCTGCGACTCCGCGGATATGAGCCGCGTGCTCTAACCGGCTGAGCTACACCGCCACTTTTTTTATTGGGAAAGGGATTGTTTTGCAGTGTTTACTTTCCTTGCTACTCTGGATATCCTTCTGGCAGCTTCATTCTTGTGGATCGCCCCTTTGGCAGCCGCTCTGTAAGCGAGTTTTTGTGCAAGGGGAAGTAATTTTTCTGCAGTTTCTACATCTTTGTTTTTAAGAGCTTCGTTTATTCTCTTAATAGCTGTTTTCATTCTTGATATGTGGTATCTGTTGAGAAGTCTTCTTTTTTCTGCCTGTCTTATTCTTTTTCTTGCTGAACGGGTATGAGCCATTTAAACCTCCTTTTGTCCTTTAAGAACTTAATAATTTATAACATCAATACCAAAAATTCAAGGTATGTATTATACCTGATATGTATTCTCTTGTAAAGAATTGCAAATTATATTATTCTAATGTTTTCAATTAATAATATTGGAGGTAAGAAGTTGGCAAATATTTCTATTGGAAGACTGGATTTTCCCAAAGTATCGGATCAACCTGTTGAGATTGTAGAGAGGAAAGGAACAGGACACCCTGACACGATCTGTGATGCTCTTGGGGAAGAATTATCAATAGCCCTATCAAAACTTTACAGACAGGAATGTGGTGCTATAATGCATCACAATGTTGATAAAGCCCTGCTTATTGGGGGTATTGCTGAGCCATCTTTTGGTGGAGGATCTATGATTTCACCTATAGAGATATATCTTACAGGTAGAGCCATAAATGAGATAAACGGAAAAAGGCTGCCTGTTGAGGAACTTGCGATAGAAACAGCCCACAACTGGCTTAAAGAAAATATACCTAACCTTGATGTTTCAAAACATGTCATTATCCACCCAAAGCTAAAACCTGGAAGTAAAGATCTTGTTGAGCTTTTTGAGAGGTTTCAGCTGAAAGGAGAGATCCCCCTTGCTAATGATACATCATTTGGGGTTGGCCATGCTCCTTTTGATGATATTGAAACTATAGTTTATGAGGTTGAGAGGGCATTAAACAGCAAACAGTTTAAAAAAGATAACCCTTATCTTGGTGAGGACATTAAAGTTATGGGCGTCAGAAACAGGGATAATATAAGAATAACTATCGCTGCTGCATTTGTTGATAAATATGTGAAAGATGTGAAGGATTACCTTGATAAAAAGGAAATAGTTTCTAACTATGCATATTCAATTGCCCAAAACCTTACAGACAGACATGTTGATATTTTTGTAAATACAGCAGATGATCCGGAAAATAACTCTGTTTATATCACAGTTACAGGAACTTCAGCTGAGGCAGGAGATGACGGACAGATAGGGAGAGGAAACAGGGTAAATGGTTTGATAACACCATACAGACCTATGAGTCTTGAAGCTGCGGCAGGAAAAAATCCGGTTTCACATATAGGAAAGATATACAATACAGCAGCAACAGATATGGCAGAAAGGATAGTTTCAGAGATAGAGGAAGTGGAGGAGGTTTATGTTTATCTTGTCAGCCAGATAGGAAAACCTATAACAGAGCCTCAGGTGTGCGATATTAAACTGAGAATAAACAGTGATCTGAAAGGGCTTGAGGACAAGGTAAAAGAAATAGCTGAAAAAGAATTGAAAAATCTTCCAAATACATGGCAGAAGTTTCTTGAAAGAAAATTCAGGCTTTATTAATCTGGGGGAGTTTTTCCCCTGTTTTCAGGTAAATAATGCTTAAGGTAGGTGTAACGGGCTCTATAGGAACAGGAAAAACCACAGTTTTGAACCTGTTT
>JALVEY010000124.1 GCA_027030485.1 Persephonella sp. | reverse complement strand
AAAACCCAGAAGGTATATTCAGAGCTTCTTCCTGTTTTAACAGAGTACTACACAGAACTTGGACAGAGCAAACAACTGTACGAAGCTTTCAAAGAGATATACCAGAAAGAAAAAGACAGCCTAAATCAAGAACAAAAAAAGGTTCTGGAAGATGCAGTAAGGGATTTTGAGCTTTCAGGAGTTAATCTTTTAGATGAAAAAAGGGAAAAAGTAAAGCAGATAAATATTAAACTATCCCAGCTTCAAAACAGTTTTGCCCAGAACCTGCTTAATGCCACTGACAGCTACGAAATGGTTGTTGAAGATTTTGAAGATGTAAAGGAACTGCCCCCCACAGAACTTGAGTCAGCAAAACAGGAGAGGGACGGTAAAACAGTTTACAGATTTACACTCCACCAGCCTTCCTACATAGCATATATGACTTACGGCTCAAACAGAGATAGAAGGGAGGAGCTTTACAGAGCATATGTAACGAGGGCACCGGAAAACAACGAAATACTTGAGGAAATCCTGTCACTAAGATACCAGAAGGCAAAACTGCTTGGTTTTAACAATTATGCAGAGCTTTCCCTCGCCACAAAAATGGCAAAATCTCCACAACAGGTTATAAATTTTTTAAAAAATTTAGCAGAAAAAAGTAAACCACAGGCAGAGCAGGAATACAGCCAGCTCAACAGTTTTGCAAAAAAATTGGGTCTTGAAGGTGATCTTCAGGCTTACGATTTTGCTTACTACTCAGAAAAAATGAAAAAGCAGATGTTTGATGTTAATGATGAAGATTTCAGACCTTATTTTGAGAAAAACAGGGTTGTTGAGGGACTGTTCCAGTTTTTAAACAGGCTTTTTAAACTTGAGTTTGAAAAAGTAAACGCTCCTGTGTGGCACCCATCTGTATCTGTTTACCACATTTACAGAAAAGGAAAGCTTATTGGAAGGATTTATCTTGATCTTGAATCAAGGGAAGGTAAAAAAGATGGTGCATGGATGGATGAATGGGTTGTCCACCATGAAGATGAAAAAGGAAGAATAATTAGTCCTGTTGCCTTTATTGTAGCCAACTTCTCCCCTTCATCAAAAGATATACCGTCTCTGCTGAGACCTTACGATGTGGAAACACTTTTTCACGAGATGGGACACGCCCTACACCACCTTTTAAGCGAAGTAAGAGAGCCCTTTGTAAGCGGAATATCAGGTGTGGAGTGGGACGCTGTTGAGTTTCCCTCCCAGTTCCTTGAGAAGTTTGCTTACGAACCTTCCGTTTTGAAAACTTTTGCATACCACTACAAAACAGATCAGCCTATTCCTGATGAGATGGTAAAAAAACTAAAAAGCTCAAAAAACTTTCTTTCTGCTTTATCAATGGTCAGGCAGATAGAGTTTTCATTGTTTGACATTCTTATACATCTTGACAAGTACACCTCAGATGATGTCCAGAAAATTCTTGATCAGGTTAGACAAGAAGTGTCTGTTATTAAACCTCCCCCTTATAATAAATTTCAGTGGTCTTTCAGCCATATATTTGCCGGCGGTTACGCTGCAGGATATTACAGTTATAAATGGGCTGAGGTACTTTCTGCCGATGCTTACTTTATGTTTATTGATAACGGAATTTATAATGATGAGATAGCCGAAAGTTTCTACAGCAACATTCTTTCAAAAGGTGGAAGTATGCCTGCCGATGAGCTTTTTAGAAGATTTGCAGGTAGAGAGCCTGATATAAACGCTTTACTTAGGCTGAGCGGAATAAAAACAGGAGGACAGCAATGATTGTAGTAATGACAAAGTTCCGGATCAAACCGGAATATAAGGAGGAGTTCAGGAAGTACGCCGTTGAAAGATTTGGGGAAAAAGGACTGACCGGACAGGAAGGATTTATAAAGATGAACCTGCTCAGTCCTGTTAATTTTCCTCCGTCAAAAGAAAACAGTACATTTATTATAGAAACCTACTGGGAAAGTATGGATATGTTCAGAAAATATACAGAGAGCGAGGCTTTTAGAAAGGCGCATCAAAACCCTCCCCCAATGGAATGGTTTGAAGGACACCCGGCTGTGGAAATTTATGAAGTAGTAAAGGAGATGTAGCTGTGAATTATATTGAGGCTACCTATCTTCTCAGCTCAGAAAAAAAATTTGATCCTGAAATAAAAATAAAAGATTACATTAAAAAAATTTTTGGAGATATAAAACATCTGCCGGAAGTTGCTGATGTGGACAGCTTTTATGATTCTGATCTGAAGATTTATAAAGCTCTTGTAAAGATAAAATACCCTGTTATTCTTTTTAGACATGATATGAGCAGTGTGTTGTCTATTTTATACGGGGAGATAGTCATTCCTGAAAATATAAAATTGATTAATCTTGATTTCCACCCTGCTTTTTTAGATCACTTTAAAGGACCAAACTTTGGGGTTAAGGGTATAAAAGATGCTGTTGGAATACATCACAGACCTTTAATTGCCGGAACTTTAGTAGCTTTAAACGGTATAAGCAAGGAGAAGTTTAAGGATATTGTTACCCTGTCTGCCGAAGGGGGACTTGACATAATAAGGGAGAGTGAAATTTTTTTTGATGATGCAATGATACCGTTTGAAGAAAGAGTTAAAATAGCATCAGATATTGTATCTGAATTTTCACAAAAATCCGGTAAAACCATTCTTTATTCTCCTTTTATCACAGGCAGTATCACAGAAATTACCGAAAAGATAAGCATGGGTATTGAGCAGGGTATACACCTTTTTACACTAAACCTGTTTCCTTTAGGTTTTGAAAACCTCCAGTTTCTTTCAGACACATTCAGGGCAGGATTTATTGTAAATCCCGGTTATCCACCATTCTTCTTTGAGAATGATCTTTTTGGGATACAGCCTACAGTTTTTTACGGAAGATTTTTAAGAATGGCAGGGGCGGATCTTGTTATCATTCCTTCTCCGTACAGAAACAAGACAACACCTCACCACAGATCTGTTGAAGTGGCAAGCTCGCTGACAGAACATTTTGAAGACATAAAACCGTCTATGCCTGTTATTTATGGAGATATAAAGCCGAAAGATGTATACAGTACATTTACAGACTTTGGAAACCAGATAGTTATTGATATTAAAGATGCCTTCACCAGACACAAAAAAGGTATAAAGGAGGGGGCTAAGGCTTACATGGACATAATTGAATGCGTCGTTTCAGGCTCTTCTTTTGAAGAATGCAAAATTATTAATCCAGACATATCAGATTTTGATCTATGAAAGCCGTATTCTTCTCCGATTTTGACGGAACAATAACCCAGAAAGATGTTATTGAGGCGGTAATGTCCCGGTTTGCCCCTCCCCAGTGGAGAGAAATTCATAGTTCCCTAATGGAAGGAAGACTTGATATTGATGTAGGAATAAGAATGATGTTTAATCTGATACCTGCAGGGAAAAAAGAGGAAATAATAAAATGGGTAAAAAATAATATAAAAGTTAGGGAAGGATTTGGTGATCTCCTTGATTTTTTAAATAAAAAAGGTATCCCCTTTGTTATATTAAGCGGAGGGGTTGATTTTTACATCTATCCAATAATTGAGGAATATCTGAACAAAATCACCAAAGTGTATTCAAACAGACTTTTTGTAAATCATGGAAAACTTGATGTGAAATTTGTTTACAGATGCGGTAGGAACTGCAGGAGAAACTGCGGGATATGCAAACCTTATGTAATTCAGACCTACTACGGCGACTACAAAATAAAAATGTATGCCGGAGATGGGATCACAGATCTTGACGCAAGTCAATATAATGATATAATTTTTTCAACAGGAGGGTTAACTGAATATCTGGAAAAAATAAACTTAAGAGGTAAGAGGGTTTACCGGTTCAATACTTTCAATGATGTAATAAATGCCATAAGAGAATATGGAGAGGGGTAAATACTATGAAACCTGCCTGTGAAAAAACTGTGAAATCGGTTAGAATATTGTTTATTAAATATTTTAGGAGGTAATCTCATGGGAGAAAACACGGCCGTTAAGTGGATCCTGTTCTTCTTCTTTCCGGCACTGTTCATTTACGGCCTGCTGCATGTTTATTCCTCAAAACCTGCACAGGCTAAAAGAACTAAGGATCTTACAGCTCAGGAAGAGGCAGGAAGAAAGGTTTATAACAAGTTCTGTGTAGGATGTCACGGTGTTAATGGTGACGGCAATTCAGAGGCAGCAAAATTCTTCAAAAACAAACCACCTAATTTCCACACAGCTGTATTCAGATGGAAATCAACACCTGAAGGTACACTTCCTACCGATGAAGATCTGATGCATATTCTTAATTGGGGAATTCCTCAGACACCTATGCCTTCTTTCAAACTTGTTCCTGACGTTCAAAAAAGAGCTGTTATCGCCTACATCAAAACTTTTTCTGACAGATGGCAGAAGGAACAACCTGGAGAATCTGTATACAGGGATATCAAAAAACCAGCTAATTTCGGTTCTGAAGAACTGATAGCAAGAGGAAAAGAACTTTATGCTCAGAACTGTACAGCATGTCACGGTGAGCAGGGCAGAGGAGATGGTCCTGTGGCAACAACACTTCCAGTTCCTCCAACAGACTTGACTTATCCTGTTAGATCTGCAGGTCCCAAGCCTGAGGACACATACAGAGTTCTTACAGTAGGTCTTGAAGGGTCACCAATGCCTTCCTTTGGGCATTTATCTGAGGAAGATCGCTGGGCGCTTGTTTCTTATATCGCATACCTCATGAACAAAGGTAAATAAGGAGGGTCAAAATGGCAGCTAATAATCAAGAATTACAAAACCTTGTCAATTATGGGCTGGTTAAAGCCCATGTGGCAATGGGTCTGATATTTTTCATAATTGTTGCGTTAATGGGGTTTATATACTCTCTCCAGCTTGACGGTATTTATCCATTTCCGGGAATTGAATTTTTATCACCCGGTAGAGTTAGAATGATACATACAGCAGGTGCTGCTTACGGATTTCTTGTAAACATGTTTACAGGTCTTCTTTACTGGGCTGTTCCAAGATTTACAGGTTATAAAATACTGAGCGATGCCCTTGGATGGTTTATGTTTATTGCACTTCAGGCAGCTGTTTTAATAACTGTTGTTGCTATACTTTTCTTAGGAATGGCTGATAACGTTGAGTGGGGTGAAACTCCTTGGTGGCTTGATCCTATAATTGTATTCTGGCTTTTACTTCATCTTTTACAGTTTGGAGCTCCACTATTCAAAGCTTCACAAAGGGGACCTCTTTATGTAACCGGATGGTATGTAGCTGCGATGTTAGTTTGGACACCTCTTGTTGTTTTTATGGGTAACCTTATCCCAAGATTTTGGGCTGTAGGTTCTGGTGCAGGTGCAGTTCAGTCAACATTTATCCATGATCTTGTTGGTCTCTATGTTACACCTGTCGCATGGGGTCTTATGTACTACTTTGTTCCTGTTATTATGAAAAAACCTATGTGGTCTCACGGTCTTTCGCTTCTTGGTTTCTGGGGACTGGCATTCTTCTATCCGATGAATGGTGTCCACCACTTCTTGTGGTCTCCAATACCTATGTTTGCCCAGTACTCAGCTGTTTTCGCAACAGTTGCTGTTGAGTTTGCGGTTACATCTGTTCTTATCAACTTTATGATGACCCTTAGAGGTTCTGCTGAACAGCTCAAATACAATGTTCCGCTGAGATATATGTATACAGGAGCTATATTCTACTGGATAACATGCTTCCAGTGTGCATTCCACGTTACACTAACATTCCAGAAAGTAATCCACTTTACAGACTGGGTAACAGGTCATGCCCACCTGATAATGTTTGGAACATTTGGCTTATGGGTTCTTGGAATGGCTGAATATGTGTGGCCCAGACTGTTTGGAAAAGAAACAATGTACTCAAAAGGGCTTTCTGAAGGTGCTTACTGGCTCCTTATGATAGGTGTATTTGCTATGTTTGTTGATCTTACAGCAGGCGGTCTTGTTCAGGGATTTGACTGGATAGGTCTCAACCCATGGATTGATTCTGTTAACTTCTCAAAACCATTCTGGTACTTTAGATCTATAACAGGAATAATGATGATAACCGGTCTGTTTATGTATGCTCTGAACTTCTACAAAACCGCAACTGCCAAAACTGGACTCACTGCAGAGCTCAGAGAAGCATAAGGAGGTAAAGTGTAATGGGTAAGATGGAGCGTTTTTCTTTTGTAGCATTAGTTGCAGGGATAATATTCTTCCTTTTTGCTGATTTCATATCATGGGCTCTGCCTATGTTTGTTCTGAAGGATATTCCGAAAAAATCAGTTGAGGATCTTGCAGCAGAAGCTATAGCAAAGAACACAACAGCATGGTCTGATTTTAATAAGCTTGCAAGGTACTATCCTGAATCTTTTAAGAAGTTGTGTGAATACACAGAGGCTTACAGCGGAGCAGGAGAGGTAATAAAAGACTGTAAACCTAATGAAAAAACATTTGCTAAAGCTCTCAGAATTGGTCATAGATGGTATATTGCTGAAGGATGCTGGAACTGTCACTCACAGATGGTTAGACCTGTATCAAACGAAACACTTAGATTTGGTATTCCTGGTGTGTCAAATACAGTTTCGTATCCGTCAGAATTCCAGAATGAGCTTCAGGCACCTGTTCTGTGGGGAACAAAAAGAATTGGTCAGGATCTTATAAGGGTTGCGGCTGTACATGATGTAGACTGGCATGTTGCCCACCTTTACAACCCTCAATCTACATCACCTGGATCAGTAATGCCTGGATACCCATGGTTTTTTGAGAAAGACAAAAATGGTAATATTGTTCCTAACGAAAGGGGTATGGCACTTCTTACTTATATTATGTGGCTTGGAAGCTGGGAGGTTAAACCACCTAAGCCGTTTAGAATTGAGGTTTCAGAGAAATAATCGGGGCTTTTGCCCCCTTTTCTCCAATTTGGAGAATGGAGGTTAAAAATGAGGATTTCACAAAAAACGGTTGCTCTTTTAATACTTTTTATCTTCCTGTTTGTTGTAGGAACCATAATAGCCGTTAGAACTGTAGCTTATCTTGAAGCTGGGATGACCGGATCAGAACTTAAAGGATTTCTGGTTGAGGTTATAGCTTATGTAGTTGCTCTTACAGGCTGGTTCTTCCTGTTTGTGTATTCTTATATGAAGGGAGATTTTAAAGATATAGAAGGACCAAAATATGAGATCCTTGATATGGAGGAAAAAATAATTAAAGCAGAAAAAGAAGGAGGTAAATACTGATGGCTTCACATCTTGAAAATACAAAAGCGGTAGATAAGATCACATATATGACAGATGCTGTTCCAACGTGGTGGATGCTTTTCTGGATAGGTTATATTCTCTTTATGGTAGCTTATATAGTATTTGACTGGGTTCCTGATTTCTTAGGCTGGATGGAAGTGATCGGAAAAGGTCCTGAAGCAGCAGATAAATACATATGGCTCAGGGAACTGCTGAGAGGTGGTTAATTATTTATAAAAATCCATATATTTTAATTATTTTGGTGTAGTGGGGCTGTAAGCCCCTTTTTTTATCTATAGCTGATTTAATGAATTATAGGTTTAATTTGCTAAATAGGTCTATTTAGATTTCAAATTTAATAAAATTATTGACATATTAATATCAATGGTTTATATTAATAATCACCTCCCCCCTCCCTCCCCCAAAATTTCTGAGGCTCTGCAATGGAGCCTCCTTTTTGTTTGATATGTTATCATTTTTGTTATCACTAACTTAAATGAGGTTTCTGGAGTTATGATACCTATTAACGACAATATACCAACAAAAACGTTTCCTTTTCTTACTGTTCTTTTAATCGGTGTTAACATTATAGTTTTTTTATATGAGGTTTCACTTCCTCCTCAATTATTAAAAAACTTTATATACAGTTTCGGTCTTCTGCCGATAGATATTTTTTCTTTCCGATTTGATAAAGTAATAACATCAATGTTTATACATGGAGGTTTTGCTCACCTTTTTGGAAATATGCTTTTTTTATGGATCTTTGGGAATAATGTTGAAGATGCTCTTGGGAAGGTTAAGTTTATTATTTTTTATCTTATATCAGGGTTTGGAGCAGCTTTTGTACAATCTGTAATATCGTTTGCTGCAGGAAACCCTTATCTACCAATGATAGGAGCTTCAGGAGCGATAAGCGGTATAATGGCAGCATACATAAAACTGTATCCACACGCAAAGGTTCTTACATTTATACCTCCGTTCTTTTTTATGCTGTTTGTCCTTCCTGCATGGTTTTTTATCGGATACTGGTTTTTTATTCAGGTTCTTTTTGCTATGGTAACACCTCCCGGTGTTGGTGGGGTTGCATGGTATGCCCATATAGGAGGTTTTATAACAGGCTGGTTTTTAATAGATTTAATGTATAAACCTAAAAAAATAAAAGTAGTCCACTACTCTACTTTAAGATAGCAGGTTTGCTTTTGTTTCCTGCTTT
>JALVEY010000123.1 GCA_027030485.1 Persephonella sp. | reverse complement strand
AGGCTATCTTCTTGAAAGAAAAAGGAATTCCTTTTGAGATAGTTCCGGGAATAACCTCGGCTATTTCCGTTCCCCTTTATGCAGGTGTTCCAGTAACCCATAGGGGAACTGCCTCATCATTTGCCGTAGTCACAGGACACGGATCAAAGGGTCAGTTTCCTGATATTAACTGGGACGCCCTTGCTGGTATTGATACTGTAATTTTTCTCATGGGCGTTTCAAACAGACAGAAAATAGCCCAGAACCTTATTAATGCAGGTAAAAATCCAGAAACACCGGTTATTTTTATAGAAAAAGGAACAACAAGAGAGCAAAAAGAGGTTGAGTCAACATTGAAAGATGTAGCTGAAGGGGGCGTAAAAGTTCACCCTCCTGCCATATTCCTTGTTGGAGAAGTGGTTAAACTGAGAGAAAAAATAAACTGGCTTGAAGATGCTTTAGGGAGAGTAAAGGTATGATACATCTGTCAGATTTTGAAAAAAATCTATTAAAAATTGTTCAGGAAGAGATACCTCTAAACGACAGACCTTTCAAAGGTATAGCACACACCTTAGGATCAACAGAAAGCAAAGTGATAGACACCCTAAAAGATCTAAAAGAAAAAAAAATCATAAGGCAGATATCACCTATTTATGATACAAAATCTCTGGGGTATGACAGCTCTTTAATTGCTTTCAAAGTAAATAACAACATTGAAAAGGTAGCCGAAATTATAAATGATCACCCGGGAGTGAGCCATAACTACCAGAGGACTGATGATTTTAACCTCTGGTTTACTATAGCTGTTCCCCCTGATAGTGAGCTTGGTCTTGAAAGGACTGTCCAGCTCCTTGCTGAAATTTCTGATGTTGATGATTATGTGATTTTAAAAACTGTTAAGCTCTACAAGATCGGAGTTAAATTGAGCTTTAACGATCTGAGAGAAAAAGATACAGTAAAAAAAGATGACAACAAAAAAAATAATATAAACTTAACAGATATAGACAAAAAGATCATAAAAATAACTCAGGAAGACATTCCCCTTGTTGAAAAACCTTTTGAGATTCTGGCACAAAAAACAGATCTGCCGCAGGAGTACATTATTCAAAAACTGCATTACTACAAAGAAAATGGAGTGATGAGAAGGTTCGCTGCGATCCTTTACCACAGAAAAGCTGGATTTAAAGCTAACGGTATGACCGTATGGAATGTTCCGCAGGATAAAGAGGATGAAGTTGGATATAGACTTGCCTCTTTTAGATCAGTTAGCCATTGTTATAAAAGAACCACAAATGAAAAATGGAGATACAACATATTTTCTATGATCCACGGAAAAACAAAGGAAGAACTTGAAGGCTTTGTATCAGAAATTTCCAGAGAAATAGGTGTAAAAGATTACAAGGTGCTGTACTCAACAAAAGAGTTTAAAAAGAAAAGAATTAAATATTTTTCTGATCAGTTTTACAAATGGGAGGAGGAAATAAGAAATGGAAGATATACTGGATCAGATATCAAAGGTTAAAAGAGATAAACTTGGAACAGACATACCGATACTTATCTTTAGAGTTTTAAGACATTACACAAATGTTTATGCTTCTGATCTTTTAGGGGAGAGGGCATCAAATATCCTTTTTATAAATGCAGGAAAAGCTCTTGGTGAGGCACTTGGGCAAAGGCTGTACGATGAAGATCTAAACAAATATCTTGAAAACATAATTAGATTTGTTGAAGAAGAAAAGATAGGTATTTTAAAAATCGCTCATTTAGATGACAGCAAACTTGTTGTCCAGCTTGATGAATGTATAACATGTGCAGGAATGGACAACATAGGGAAGAGAATATGCTTTTTTGAGGTTGGGCTTGTTGCTGGACTTGTTGAGAAGTACCTTGGGAAAAGGGTTATAGCTCAGGAAACTAAGTGCAATGCCAATGGCGAAGGAACATGTGAAGTAACTGTAAACTTTGGTTAAAAAAAAGCCCCGAAAGGGGCTTTTTTTATTTAAGTTGTTGCTGTAACTGGTGCTTCTTTCTTAGACAGGTACAGCTTGTATATCAGATCAACAAGTATCAGTATAGCTCCGGCAACTATCATGATATCAGGTATCAATCTTATCCACAGCCAGAATCCCATTCCTTCAAGCACTTCCCTTGTTC
Organism: Persephonella sp.; assembly: GCA_027030485.1. GTDB lineage: Bacteria > Aquificota > Aquificia > Aquificales > Hydrogenothermaceae > Persephonella_A. The sequence continues at coordinate 10 of JALVEY010000123.1, read as the reverse complement.
TTGCTACCCA
>JALVEY010000122.1 GCA_027030485.1 Persephonella sp. | reverse complement strand
CAATGTTCCTGCTGTGGTTTTTGCAAAAAATCTTATTGATATATCCCCACCAAAGCTGAAAAAGGTTTTTTTCTCTGAAGACGGTGCAGAGGCTATGGAGATAGCCATAAAAATCGCATACCACTACTGGCATAACAAAGGGGAAAAAAGAAAAACAAAGTTTGTGACCCTTTCGGAAGCATACCACGGGGATACGATAGGAAGCGTTTCTGTTGGAGGCATAAACATATTCCATGAAAAATATAAACCTCTTTTATTTGATGTTTACAAAATGCCTTCTCCCTACCTTGAGGCTGTGAAAGAAGTGGGCAGAGAAAAAGCCCTTGAGTACGACACAACAAAACTTCTGATAGATCAGGTTGAGGACTTTATATTTAAAAACCATCAGGAGATTGCAGGATTTGTTCTTGAGGCAGGTGTTCAGGGAGCTGCAGGTATTCTTCCATTTCCAAAGGGTTATCTGAAAGAGATCAGAAGAATATGCAAAGAGTACAACATTCTTATGATAGTTGACGAGGTTGCAACAGGTTTTGGTAGAAGTGGATATATGTTTGCCTGCGAAAAGGAAGGAATTGAGCCTGACATTATGGCTCTGGGTAAAGGAATAACAGGCGGGTACCTTCCGCTTGCAGCCACACTTGCTACAGATGATATATTTGAGGCATTTTTAGGCGAGTTTGGTGAGGCAAAACATTTTTACCATGGTCATACATACACAGGTAATCCCCTTGCCTGCAGTGTTGCCATTGCAAATCTTGAGGTTTTTGAGGAAGAACAGACATTAAAAAAACTTCAACCTAAGATAAAACTTCTTGAGGATAGGCTGAATGAGTTCTGGGAGCTTAAGCATGTAGGTGATGTTCGCCAGTACGGATTTATGGCAGGTATTGAGCTTGTGAAGGACAAGCATAAGAACCAGCCTTTTCCTTATGGAGAAAGAACAGGCTTTAAGGTTGCAAAAATGATGATTGAGAAAGGCGTGTGGGTCAGACCTCTTGGTGATGTTATGGTGGTCATGCCACCCCTTGTTATTACAGAAGATCAGCTGAATTATCTGCTTGATGTTATGTTTGACAGCATAAAAGCCCTTGAATATAAGTACTAACTAACCTTTATGATTTAAGTTATAGTGTTTTACCTTAGAAATGTTTATATTGGCTTATGGAGGAAGAATGGAACTGGAAAGAATTATTATAATGCTTCTAAAAGATAGACAAAAACCCCTTAAGGTTGGTGATATAGAAAGAATAACAGGAGTTGATAGAAACACCATACAAAAGGTGGTAAACCAGTTGTTTATTGAAGAAAAAGTAGAAGTTGATAGGTGCTACAACAAGATAATTGGTCTAAAAGGGGAGTTTTATGACTGATAGTATTGATGTTTCACTTCCTGAAAATCTTGCCCATCAATGTGTTAAATGTTCAGCATGCAGATCTGTCTGTCCAACATACTCTGTTGTAAAACAGGAAAGATCTTCCCCACGGGGAAGGTTAGCACTTGCAGAAGCTGTTGTTGACGGTCTTCTCCCCCTTGAAGAGGACATAGCACAGCAGTGGAATGAGTGTGCGATGTGCAGAAGGTGCGAATGGATATGCCCAAATGAAGTTGAGTACAAGGAGATTATGTTCAGGGCAAGGCATCTCGCAAAGGATAAGAAAAAAACTGGGTTTGATCCTGTTAAAACAGCTGTTTATCAAGGTCTTGCTATGACAGGAAACCTGATAACAAAAGCCTCAATGAAGTTTGCTCCCTCTCTTATGGAATCTTACGGAAAAATATTCAGAAAAGAAGTTCCTGAGTACAACGCTGTTTTTCTGAACACAGGGATACCAAAATACACAAAGCTTCTGCCAAAACCGACAGCAAAACCTTTCGGGCTGAGGGGAAAAAGGGTAAAACCTGAAAAATCAAAGGGGAAACTTCTATTTTTTACAGGCTGTATGATTGATGCTTTCTACGGAAAAACAGGGGAAAGTGTTATAAAGCTGATGGAAAAAGCAGGCTACGAGGTTGTAGTTCCCCAGAACATAAGATGCTGTGGTGCTCCACAGCTTTATGGAGGAGAGGTTGAGCTTTTTGAAAAGCTGTACAAACACAACAAACAGGAGATAGACAGGTATGAGTTTGATTATATAGTGGTTG
>JALVEY010000121.1 GCA_027030485.1 Persephonella sp. | reverse complement strand
ATTAGAGTTATAGACTTTTACGGCAAAGTTAGGAATGTTGACAGAAATCAGGAAGACTCAACATCTTTTCTTGCACCAATCCCTATGATTCACGGATCACTTGAGATAAAACCGGTTGATCTTTTCTCTTTTCTGATTGAAGCTAACGGGATAGCCTATCAGGGACACCACTATTACGATGTATCAGGAGAGCTTAGAATAAAACCTGTAAGAACACTTATGGCTAATCTGTTTGTGGGACTGGGCTACAAATATGAAAAACTGAAGATAGATGACATAGACAACACAAGTACAGATATAAAAATAAAACAGCCTTATGCACAGGTTGGACTGTTGTTCTGAATATTACGGTCTGGGGGAAACGGTTATTTGTCTGAAAGGATTTTTCCCCCTTTTCCCCAGTTATCTCTGCTGATTTCTTCTATAACCACATATGTTGCTGATGGAGGTTTTCCGGCAACATCTTCCAGTAATTTTGTTATTCCTTCTACAATTTTTCTTTTTTGCTCTTTTGAAAGCTTTCCAGCAACTTTTACATTAACATAAGGCATTTTATTCCTCCAGATTGTACTGTTTTAACTTTCTATACAGGGAAGAAAGATCTATCTCAAGAGCCTTGGCAACCTCTTTTAAATTTCTTCCGTATTTTTCAAGGGCAAGCTTTATAACCTCCTTTTCAGCTTCCTCTCTAACCTTTTTTAGAGGTTTTATCTCAATTTTTCTGCTTCCAACAGGTGATCTTCCTTTGAATATGTAAGGGGGTAGATCTTCAACTGTTATTTGATCTCCTGACGCAAAGATACACAGCCTCTCCATCAGATTTTTCAGTTCCCTAACATTTCCCGGCCAGTCGTATTTTAGCAGAGCTTTTTTAACATCTTCAGACAGTTTTACAGGTTCCATTTTGTTTTCTATACAGGATTTTTTCAGGAAATGCTCTGCAAGGAGTATTATATCTTCTCCCCTTTCCCTTAAAGGTGGAACGTATATAGGAACAACGGCGAGTCTGAAAGCAAGATCCTGTCTGAACCTTCCCTCCTCAACCTCTTTTTCAAGATCCTTGTTTGTTGCAGATATTACTCTTATATCAACCTTTATTTTCTGGTTACTTCCAAGCCTTGTAAACTCTTTTTCCTCAAGAACTCTCAGCAGTTTAGCCTGTGCTGAAAGGCTCAGATCTGTTACCTCATCTAAAAAAAGGGTTCCCCCATCTGCTATCTCAAGTTTGCCCGGCTTTCTTGATACAGCCCCTGTAAATGCCCCTTTTTCATAACCGAAAAGTTCAGCCTCAACAAGATCATCAGGAAGTGCAGCACAGTTTATATCAACAAACGGTTTGTTTGCCCTTTCACTTAAAAAATGAATAGATTTTGCAACAAGCTCCTTTCCTGTCCCATTTTCGCCAAATATCATCACCCATACGTTTGTTTTCGCCACTTTCTGTATCTGTTTTTTCAGCTTTAGGATAGGAGGGCTGTTTCCGATTATCTCTATATCTTTTGTCTGCTTTTGCTTTAAAAATATGTACTCAAGATCTTTTTTTATCTCTTTTACGGCTTTCTCAATAACAGCGAATATGGATTCAGTTGATATCGGTTTTTCAAGAAAGTCATAAGCCCCTTCCTTTAATGCTTTTACAGCTATAGGTATGTTTGCATGTCCGGATATCATTATGACCTTGGTTATCTGGTTGCTCTCTTTTATTACAGGAATCAGGTCTGTACCCTCACCATCAGGAAGCCATACATCTAAAAAAACTATATCAAAATCTTTTTCTTTTATCTTTTCCTTTGCTGATAATATGTCAAATGCAACATCAACATTAAACCCTTCATCTTCAAGAATATCCTTGAGCAGATCTGTTATATTTTTCTCATCATCAACAATTAGAATAGAAAAGTTCTGATTTTCCATCAAACAATTACCCTTCTGACTCTTTTTGATATTCTGCACATAATCTCATAAGGTATAGTTCTGCACATTTTTGCAATGTCATCAAAATATATTTCATTTTTACCATCTTTTCCAACTATTGTTACAGTATCCATAGGCTTTACATCTTCTATATCTGTCAGATCAACTATCGTCATATCCATTGTTACCGTCCCTACTATCTGAACCTTTCTGTCATTAATCAAAAAATAAC
>JALVEY010000120.1 GCA_027030485.1 Persephonella sp. | reverse complement strand
TCTACCTTCTAAAAATTCAAGCAGATCTGCTTCAGGAATTTCTGGGGAGAAGTATTCCGGAAGAACAAGATCCCTGTTGTGGCAGTATGGACATCTAAAATTACACCCCTGAACAAAAACAACAGCAGATATCTTTCCCGGATAATCAATAAGAGAAAATTTCTGAAGTCCTCCAATCTTCATTGTTTTACCTCAAATTTTTTATAAAAAGGCCTCCCGGGGAGGGAGGAAGGGGGAGAGGGGGAGAAAACACAGCCGTCAAGTGGCGGCAGCAGCAATCTTATAAGTTTTTCTATTTTTAAATTCTTCTTTTTTCCCGTCATTCCAGTGTTTTACAGGTCTAAAATAACCAACTATCCTTGAATAGACCTCTGTTTCTTCTCCACATTCAGGACAGCTGTGGTGCTCTCCTGATATGTAGCCGTGAACAGGACACACACTAAATGTAGGGGTAAGAGTGAAATAAGGCAAATGGTAATTTTCACACACAAGCCTAACAAAATTTTTAACAGACTCCACTTCTGATATTTTTTCACCTAAGAAGAAATGTATTACAGTCCCTCCTGTGTATCTTGTCTGGAGGTCGTCCTGATTTTCAAGGACAAAGAATGGATCATCTGAGTAATCAACAGGAAGGTGTGTTGAGTTTGTATAATAGGGTGCAGCTCCCTGTCTGTATTCTTCCTCGTTAGCCACGATTATATCCGGATAAACAGATTTGTCTATTTTAGCCAGTCTGAAAGATGTTCCCTCTGCTGGAGTTGCCTCAAGGTTGTAGTTGTTGCCTGTTTCCATCTGAAACTGTACCAGTTTTCTGTTAATGAAATCAAGAACCTCTTTTGCAAACTCTTTTCCTTCTTCTGTTGCGATATTTACACCCAGTAGATTTATAGATGCTTCATTCATTCCTATGACACCTATTGTTGAAAAATGGTTTTTCCAGTACTCACCTGTCTGTCCTTTTATGCTTCTTAGATAAAAACGGGAATATGGATACAGTCCTTTTTCTGTCAGGTCTTCAAGAAGTTTTCTTTTTATCTCAAGACTCTCTTTTGCTGTCTCTAAAAGGCTGTTTAATCTTTCAAAAAACTGTTCTTTACTGTTTGACAGATAGCCTATCCTTGGAAGGTTGATAGTTACAACCCCTATAGAGCCTGTTAAAGGATTTGCACCGAAAAGACCGCCTCCCCTTTTTTTCAGCTCCCTGACATCAAGCCTCAATCTACAGCACATACTCCTTGCATCATTTGGATCAAGATCAGAGTTTATAAAGTTTGCAAAATATGGAATTCCGTACTTTCCTGTCATTTTCCACAGTTTCTCAAGTACAGGGCTGTCCCAGTCAAAATCCTTTGTTATGTTGTATGTAGGTATAGGGAAAGTAAACACCCTACCTGACGCATCGCCTTCGCTCATAACCTCAAAGAATGCCTGATTTATCATATCCATCTCTTTCTGGAAATCTCTGTACTTCTCTTTTTGGATCTCACCTCCCACAACAACATACTGATCAGCGTATGGAGAGTTTTCAGCCTTCAGATCAAATGTTAGGTTGGTAAACGGGGTCTGAAATCCAACCCTTGTTGGAACATTAAGATTAAAGACAAACTCCTGAATGGCCTGTTTTACCTGTTTGTAGGATAGGTTGTCGTATCTGATAAATGGTGCCAGCAGTGTATCAAAATTTGAAAATGCCTGTGCTCCTGCAGCTTCTCCCTGAAGTGTGTAAAGAAAGTTTACTATCTGTCCCAAAGCAGATGAAAGATGTTTTGGGGGCTTGCTCTCTGCTTTTCCGTAAGCACCTCTAAACCCTGTAGTCAAAAGATCGTAAAGATCCCAGCCAACACAGTAAACGCTCAGGTTTTGAAGATCATGTATGTGAAAATCCCCGTTTCTGTGGGCATCGGCTATCTCTTTTGTATAAACGGAGGAAAGCCAGTACTCTTTTGTTACCTCTGAAGATATGTAAAAATTTAGACCCTGAAGGGAGTAGGTTGTGTTGCTGTTTTCATACACCCTCCAGTCTAACTTTTTTAGATAGTTTTCAACCAGATAGGCAGCCATGACGCCCTCCTCTATATATAGTGTTCATTTTTTTTATCCACAACATATAGTATAAAGAAAAAATTTTTTTTGTAATTGATACAAATCAATCAT
>JALVEY010000119.1 GCA_027030485.1 Persephonella sp. | reverse complement strand
TGCAGGCCTGTGTGGCGTAGCCTATAATCTCCTGAACTTTGTACTCTTTTGATATAAGAACATATTCCTTTAAAGTAGACAGGACCTCATTAATCGCTTCTTCTTGAAGATAACCTGTTTCTTTCAGTCTTCTTCCTAAAGCTGTAATACGACCTACAGAAAAAACATCTTCTATGCTGTTTAATGTTTCTTCAAGGGTGTTTTTTTTATGAACGGCAGATATAAGGAGTCTTGTTGAGTAAGTTCCCACATCAACAACGGCTATTCTGTAATTCAATCCTCCTACTCCAAAAAGATCTGCCCTTCAAGAGGGGAAACCTCTATGCCCTGAGATTCCATAAATTTAATAGCCTGTTCAATCTGATCTTCATCCCCTGTCATCTCAAGCTCTAACCAGCCTATATTCTCTGTAACGTTTGCCTTCCTAATGTTGATCTCCACATCAAAATTTTTACAGACCCTGCTTAAGATAGGCTCTTTTATTTTGTCTTCAGGATAGATCAGCTTAAGTTTTATGGATTCCATCTCAGCCCTCCATTCCCCCTGCAATGGCTGGAATTATGGCAACAATATCACCATCCTTTAACTCGGTATCTTTTCCTTTCAAAAATCTTATGTCTTCATCATTAACAAAAAAGTTAACAAATTTTCTTATTTCACCGCTTTCTTCAACAAGCCTTTCTTTTATACCAGGAAACTCTTTTTCCAGTACTTCTATAAGCTCAGCAATAGTTTTAGCTTCAACCTGAACTTCTCCCTGTCCCTGAGTAACCCTTCTCAAAGCTGTAGGTATTCTAACTGTAACAGCCATAATATCCTCCTGTTTTTATTTTTTTACCTTAATTCCAATGACCTTCTCCTTAAACTCATGGAGGGAAGGTTTTATGTGAATAGGTTTATTAAGATGTCCTTCAAGAACCTCCATTGTTTTATACCCGTTTCCTGTTATATAGGCAACAACGATCTCATCAGGATCAAAAACACCTTTCTCGGCAAATCTTTTCAAAACAGCTATAGTTGTTCCCCCTGCTGTTTCTGTAAATATTCCTTCTGTTTCGGCGAGTAGTTTCATTCCTTCTATTATTTCTTGATCTGTGGCTATTTCCATATCGCCGCTGCTTTCTTTTCCTACTTTGACAGCATAAGGTCCATCTGCAGGATTTCCGATGGCTATTGATTTGGCTATTGTGTCTGGTTTTTCAGGGACTATCCAGTCTCTTCCTTCTTTGAACGCTTTGTAGATTGGACTGCATCCAGAAGCCTGAGCTCCATACATTCTTGGAGAATTATCTGATATAAGTCCGACAGTTTTTAGCTCATTAAACCCTTTCCAGATTTTGGTGTATAGAGAGCCTGACGCTAAAGGAGCAACAACAGCGTCAGGGGCTTTCCAGCCAAGCTGTTCAGCAACCTCAAATGCAAGTGTTTTTGAACCTTCAGAGTAAAAAGGTCTAACATTAATGTTAACAAAAGCCCACCCAAACTCGTTTGCAACCTCTGAAGAAAGCCTGTTTACATCATCATAATTTCCTTCCACAGCAACAACTGTTGGATTAAACACAAGGGAGCCAATAATTTTGTTGGTTTCAAGGTTTGCAGGTATAAAAACATAACAGTTCATACCTGAAGCTGCAGCATTTGCTGCTACAGAGTTTGCAAGATTTCCAGTGGATGCACATGCAGCCGTATCAAAACCAAACTCCTTAGCTTTTGATAAAGCAACAGCAACGACCCTGTCCTTAAAAGATAAGGTTGGGTGGTTAACAGAATCATCTTTTATGTAAAGATTGTTAAGCCCTAATTTTCTTCCTAATTTTTCAGCTTTTATAAGAGGGGTAAAACCTGCAGACAGACCTACAGATGGATTATCAACAGGAAGGAGATCAACATACCTCCACAGACTTTTTGGTCCATTTTCTATTTTTTCACGGGATACGATCTTTTTTATCTCATCATAGTCATACTCTATCTCGAGGGGTCCAAAACAGTACTCACAGACATGAATAGGTTCCACAGGGTATTCCTTGCCACACTCTTTACATTTTAACGCTTTGACTTTTGCCAATTTATAGACCTCCGATTGAATATAGAAGTAATAATTATAATATAAAACGGTCTTCTTTTGGAAAATAATGATAACAATCAACCTAAAATGTCAAAAAAGAGATTTAGCAGAAGTTCACAGGTATAGAAAATAATGATAAAATGAATAAAATTCATATCTTTAAAACCCCTAAAAATAAGGAGGTCAAAAAAATAGATGTTTAATGAATTAACTATAGAAGAAGCCCTAACATTTGATGATGTTCTACTTCTTCCGAAAAAATCTGATGTTTTGCCCCATGAGGCAAATGTTAGCTCTCACCTTACCCCGAACATAAAACTTAATATTCCGATAGTTTCTGCCGCGATGGACACTGTAACAGAACACAGGCTTGCGATAGCCCTTGCCAGAGAAGGTGGAATCGGGATAATCCACAGGAATATGTCAATTGAAGATCAGATGAAAGAAGTTGAAAGGGTGAAGAAAGCAGAAAGTGGAATGATAGTTGAACCGGTTACAATAAGACCGGATCAAACCGTTAAAGAAGCACTTGAGATTATGTCAAGCTATAAAATATCAGGTGTTCCTGTTGTTGATAAAGAAGGAAAACTGATAGGAATACTGACAAACAGGGATCTTAGATTTCTTCACAAAAAAGACTACAACAAGCCTGTTGAACAGTTTATGACAAAGGCCCCTCTAATAACAGCTAAAGAAGGTATCTCCCTTGAAGAGGCAATGGATATTCTACAGAAACACAAAGTTGAGAAACTTCCAGTTGTTGACGAGGAAGGATACCTTAAAGGTCTGATAACCATAAAGGACATTGTTAAAAAAAGGCAGTATCCTAATGCATGTAAAGATGAACTTGGCAGGCTTAGAGTTGGGGCTGCTGTTGGAACAGGACCTGACACGATGGACAGGGTTTCTGCACTTGTTGAAGCAGGCGTAGATGTTATCGTTGTGGATACAGCCCACGGTCATTCTGTAAGGGTTCTTGAAACTGTTGAAAAGATAAGAGGTGAGTTTCCTGAACTAAATATAGTTGGGGGTAATATAGCTACAGGAGAAGCTGCAGAGGATCTTATAAGGGCAGGCGTTGATGCTGTTAAGGTAGGGGTTGGTCCCGGATCTATATGCACTACAAGGGTTGTGGCAGGGATAGGAGTTCCCCAGATAACAGCTGTTGCAAAATGTGCTGAGGTTGCCCATAAACACGGCAAGACGGTTATAGCAGATGGAGGTATAAGATACTCCGGTGATATAGTAAAGGCTATAGCGGCAGGAGCTGATACAGTAATGCTTGGTTCTCTGTTTGCAGGAACAGAGGAATCACCTGGAGAGAGGATATTCTATCAGGGAAGAGCATACAAGGTTTACAGGGGAATGGGTTCCCTCGGGGCGATGAAAGCAAGGTTTTCATCAGACAGGTACTCACAGGAAAATGTTGAAAAGTTTGTTCCTGAAGGAATAGAAGGGAGAATACCCTTTAAAGGTCCATTGTCAGACATCGTTTACCAGCTTGTTGGTGGGCTAAGATCAGGTATGGGCTACACAGGAAGCAGAACAATTAAAGATCTGCAGGAAAACGGAAAATTTATAAAAATAACAAACGCAGGTCTGAGGGAAAGCCACGCCCACGACGTTTATATCACACAGGAAGCACCAAACTACTGGATTGATTAGAGGTTTAAAAAAATGGATGCACCTATCACTGCCGTTATATCGGCAATAGCCTTTGGTGTAGTATCTATTATTATAGTCGCTTATTTAGTAAGAGAGATGTACAGATATTATTCAAAGAAAGAGGATAACAACAAAGAATAGAGGTTTTTGATAATGGATAAGAAAATTTCACCGTTTGATATGCTCCTTACTCAAGAGATTACAAATCTTGAAAGGTTTGTGGTAAAAAGCCCCCTTGGAACAAATGAATTTTGGAGCGAATGGCAGGCAAAAACAGGAGAAATAGTTGTAACTAAAGCTGCCATAAAAAGAGCATTAAAAACCCACAAAGGACAGCTTACTCAGGAGCAGATAAACAAACTTTCATCAATGCTTGAAGCCTTCAAAGAGATAGCAAGCTATCTTGAGCTATTGAGGCAGACAGCCTTAAAGGTTAGAGGTATTGATGCTTCTGAATGGGACATACTTGGTGGTATAGAAGGAGAAAGTGAAGGGGAAGATGATTTACCATTTTAGGAGGTCAGGATGTTTAACGGCTACATGACTCTTGAAGATGTTGATGTCACAGGAAAAAGGGTATTTGTCAGAGTTGATTACAATGTACCCCTTGATGAGCACGGAAATATAGTTGATGATGTCAGAATAAGGGAAACAATACCAACAATAAACTATCTTATAGACAGAAATGCAAAGATAATCCTTGCCTCCCATCTTGGAAGACCAAAAGGTGAAAGAAATCCAAAATTTTCCCTTTATCCTGTTGCAAAAAGGCTTGAAAGGTTGCTTGAAAAGGAAGTCAGGTTTCTTCCAGACTGTATAGGAAAAGATGTTGAAGAAACGGTTAAATCAATGAAAGAAGGAGAGGTTGTTCTCCTTGAGAACCTGAGATTTCATAAAGGTGAGGAGGAAAACGATCCTGAATTTGCAAAAGCTCTTGCATCGCTCGCTGATATTTATGTGGTTGATGCTTTTGGAACATGCCATAGAAAACATGCATCAATGTACGGTATAAAGGATTACATACAGCCGGTTGTTATGGGCTTTCTATTAGAGAGAGAACTGAAGTATTTTGAAAAAGCACTGGTTAACCCCCAAAGACCTGTTGTTGCTTTCATAGGAGGTTCAAAAGTTTCTTCAAAGCTTGGGGTTATTACCCATCTTCTTGAAAAGGTTGATAAGATTTTTATAGGTGGTGCTATGGCTTTCACTTTCCTGAAAGCACAGGGCTATGATGTTGGAAGCTCACTTGTTGAAGAGGATATGTTCAGTGAGGCGAACTCTGTAATTGAGAAAGCAAAAAGTTTGGGCGTCAAATTTTACCTGCCTGTTGACTTTATCTGTGGACAGGCTGTTTCTGAACAGACACCTGTTATTGAAGTTGCGTGGCAGGAAATACCTAAAGGCTGGCTCGGTCTTGATATAGGACATGCGTCTGTAACATTAATAAAAGAGATACTTAAAGACGCTCAGACTATAATCTGGAACGGACCGATGGGAGTTTTTGAGATAGACAAATTTAAGTACGGAACATTCTCCCTTGCCCATGCGATAGCAGAATCTCCTGCATTATCTATAGCAGGAGGTGGGGATACTGATTATGCTATTCACAAGGCAGGGGTTGTTGACAACATAAGCTACATATCAACCGGAGGTGGGGCATTTCTTAAACTCCTTGAAGGGAAACAGCTTCCATGTCTTGAAGCTATAACAAAAAAAGAATAAGGAGAGTTTGTTGGATATAAAAGGTTTTATTCAGACCGCAAAAGAAGCAGCAGTTTTAGGTGGATATATACTCAAAGAAAACTTTAAAACTATAAAAAGAGAAGATGTCGAACATAAAGCAAAAAAAGATTTTGTTACATTTGTTGATAAACTTTCAGAGGATAGGATAAAGGATTTTATACTTTCAAAATATCCACATCACAGTTTTCTGGGAGAAGAAGAAGGAATATCAGGCAACAAAGAAAGTAAATATTTATGGATTGTTGATCCTTTAGACGGGACAAAAAACTACATTAACGGTTTTGAGATTTTCGCCGTTTCTGTTGCTCTCCAAAAAGATCAGGAAATAATAGCAGGGGCTGTTTATATCCCCATGTTAGATAAGCTTTACTGGGCAGGGAAGGGGAAAGGGGCATATCTGAACGGTAGCAGTATAAAAGTCTCAGACAGACCTGTTGATATGGCTATTATAACAACAGGATTTCCATTCAGGTATGAAGAGGAAATAGATTCTTATCTTAAGGCTTTTAAAAAGGTTATGATAACATTTTCTGCTGTAAGAAGACCCGGTGCTGCAGCGGTAGATCTTGTGATGACAGCTGAAGGGATTTTTGACGGCTTTTTTGAGATGAAACTTTCAAAGTGGGATATAGCAGCAGGATTTTTGATAGTTGAAGAAGCTGGAGGAAAATGCACAAATTTCGAAGGAAAAAAGGAACTTGATGGAAATGTTGTTGCAGGGGGAGAAAAGATACACAAAATACTCCTTGATATAGTCCAGAGGACGCTTCTATGAAGGATTACACAGATAGATTAGAAAAACTTAGACAGGAAATAGATAAGATAGATGAGGAGATCCTCCGTCTTTTAAACGAGAGGGCAAAACTTGCCAGAGAAGTAGGAGAAGTCAAAAAAAGATACAACCTTCCTATTTATGTTCCAAGTAGAGAGCAAAAGATTTTTGAAAGGTTAGAAAACCTGAACAAAAAGTTAGGAGAGGTATTCCCAACAGATTTTATAAAGCCTGTTTTCAGAGAGATAATATCAGCCTGCAGATCAACAGAGGAAAGCCTGAAAATAGCCTATCTGGGACCACGGGCTACATTTACTCACCAGGCAGCTATTGAGCATTTTGGACAGGCTGTTGAGCATATACCAGTCCAGACGATAAAAGATGTTTTTGAAGAGATACTAAAAGAAAAAGCAGATTACGGCGTCGTTCCTGTGGAAAATACAATAGAAGGGATTGTAAATTACACACTTGATCTTCTTGTGGATTATCCGCTTAAGATAACAGGTGAAGTAATACTGGAAATATCCCTTCACCTTATGGGTATAAATCCAAACAAAAATGAGATCGTTAGAATATATTCACACAGACACGCCCTTGCCGAGTGTAGAGAATGGCTTACAAAAAACATGCCTTATGCTCAGCTGATAGAGGTTGAATCAACAGCAAAAGCTGCAGAAATGGCTAAAGATGATTACGAATCTGCAGCAGTGGCAAGCGAAGCTGCAGCTGACATTTATGGACTGCACATACTTGAAAGAAAGATAGACAGGCACACCCACAACTACACCAGATTTCTGGTTATAGGGAAAACTATACCTCCTCCAAGCGGAAATGATAAAACAACATTTGTTTTTTCTCTAAAAAATGAGGTGGGGGCACTGTATAAGACCCTTGAACCCCTTTACAAACACGGCATTAACATGACAAAGATAGAATCAAGACCCTCCAAGAAAGAGGCATGGGATTATATATTCTTTACAGATATAGAGGGACACATATCAGAAAAGAAAGTAGAAGATGCCCTTGAACAGCTACAGAAAAAATCACCATTCTTTAAGATCTTAGGCTCTTATCCTAAAGCTCACTAAATCTAAGTTTTTTATAAAAAAAGAATCCTATTAGAAGATAAACAACATCCACAGAAAATATCCCGTAAAAAGGTATCACATTGCCCTGAGCAATTGTGGAAAGAAATGCCGTTGAATACCAGTATCCCAAAAGTAAAAAAGCCATTAAAACTACAGTATACTTCCTTCTGCTCCATATAAATGGATAAAATGAAAAGCTGAGTATAAGGGGTGCGATAACCGTTGAAAGTTTTGAGTACATCTTACTCCAGTAGTAGGCTGAAGGATATCCAAATTTTTCAGCAATTTTTGCTGATCTGTAAAGCTGTCTTATTGAAACAGGTTTTTTTATTTTAATCAGTTTTTTTAGATTTTCAACATCAATCTTTTCGGGAAAAATAAAACTGCCGAAATTCTTCAGGTTCAACCGGGATAAACTATCCACTGTAATAATCTTACCATTTTTTATTAATATTTCTTTATCTATCTTAAAACTTTTTCCTTCTATTCTTAGTACAGGGTTAAAATCTTTATCGTATCTCAGTATAATCAAACCTTTGCCCTCTTTCTTCCTTAAATCAAAAAATGAAAAGTAGAGAAAGGTTCTTTTACCAATTGTTACCCACGAGTTATAAGCTATAAGAGGTTCTTCTTTAGGTTTTTTCTTTATTATCTGGTATATCTGTTCTGCATTCTTTTTTGATTCAGGCATAATAAATTCAAGATTTAAAAGCTGAATACCTGACACAAACATTGGGAAAATAAAAATCGCCAAACCAATTTTTTTTAGAGATAAGCCGTTTAGCAGAATAGGGTATATCTCCCTTGAGTTGATAAGATCTTTTGCAAGAAGAAAGAAAGCAACAACCATTGACACAGGAAGAATGTAGTATATCTTTTCTGGTGTCTGATAGATTGTATATAGAAGAATAGCCGTAAAATCAAGATTTTTAGCTTTTCTGAGCAGTTCTATAAGTTCTGCAAGTATAGCGACAAATGAAAAGGACGGAACCAATATAAGCAAATATACGGCAAGTTTTTTGTAAAGATACCTGTAAAGTATTTTCATCTATTTCCTTTATAGTGGTATTTGACAGATAAATATGATATATTATTTAAGTTTTTGCTGTCAGTCAAATAAACACGCTTCCCGCTGCAAAAGGGTTGCCCTTTGTGGTTATTGGGAGGCGGAAGAATAAACCCTTAGGAGGTAGTATTAT
>JALVEY010000118.1 GCA_027030485.1 Persephonella sp. | reverse complement strand
CATCAACCTCTTCAGCTTCAGGAAGAACAGCGACTGTTACTGTTGATGTGTGTATTCTTCCTGAGCTTTCTGTTTCAGGAACCCGTTGAACCCTGTGAACACCGCTTTCATATTTCAGCCTTGAGTATGCACCTTTGCCCTTTATAAGGGCTATAACTTCCTTGATGCCTCCCCTGTCTGTTGGATGAATACTGAGAACTTCAACTTTCCAGCCGTGTCTTTCTGCATACCTCTGGTACATTCTGAAAAGTTCTGCAGCAAACAAAGCTGCCTCCTCTCCGCCTGCACCCTGTCTTATCTCAAGGATAACATTTTTTTCATCATTTGGATCTTTAGGCAGCAGTTCAAGCTGGATTTCCCTTTCAAGGTTTGCCTTTTTTTCCTGCAGCTGCTTTAGCTCTTCTTCTGCAAGATTTCTCATTTCTTCATCTGGACTATTCAGGAGGGACTTTGCCTCCTCTATATCTTTCTGTATTTTTTTATACTCTTTGTAAAGTTTATAAAGATGTTCTGTTTCTTTATGCTCTTTGGCTACCTGCTGGAGTTTTTTCTGGTCTTTCAGAACCTCAGGGTCTGATAAAGCAGTTTCTAATTTTTTTAGCTTTTCTTCTAACTTCTCAAGTTTGTTTAAAATGTGTCTGTTGAGCATTATTTATTTTCCTGTGCTGTGCCTCCTTTTATTTCAAGGAAGAAAGGTTTTATTTTGAGTTTTCCTGTATAAAATGGGTGGCACTGGTTGCAGACCTCAAGATAAACTGTTCCCCCTTTTGTTGAAAGAATATCAAACTCATTACCGCAACCACAAACAAAATGAGTAAGCTTAAGCTCAGGGTGTATTCCTTTTTTCAATTTAATACCTCCTTTTCTGTCCTTAAATATATTCCTGCGAAAAAATCAGGCAAACTAATATTTTACCGTTTATATGAGGCTGTATCAAGTATTCATTGATTTGAGGAATTCCTCATTGGTTTTGAACTTGGACAGCTTGCTGAGAAGAAATTCCATCGCCTCAACTTCGTCCATAGTTGAGAGGAATTTTCTAAGTATCCACAGTCTTTGAAGCTCCCAGTCTTCAACAAGCAGTTCCTCTTTTCTTGTACCGGATTTAGGTATGTTTATTGCAGGGAATATTCTTCTTTCCATCAGTCTTCTGTCAAGATAAAGCTCCATATTACCTGTTCCTTTAAACTCCTCAAATATTACATCATCCATCTTTGAACCTGTTTCAACCAGAGCCGTGGCGAGTATGGTCAGACTTCCCCCATCTTCTATATTCCTTGCTGCACCGAAGAACTTTTTAGGTCTCTGGAGAGCTGTAGCTTCAAGACCACCTGAAAGAACTCTTCCTGAGGGTGGAGTTATTGCGTTTGATGCTCTTGCAAGCCTTGTCATAGAGTCCAGAAGGATAACAACATCTTGACCAAGCTCAACCAGCCTTTTAGCTCTTTCAATAATTAACTCGGCAACATGCATGTGCCTCTCAGGTGGTTCGTCAAATGTTGATGCAACGACTTCAGCCCCTTCTCCAACTATTCTCCTCATCTCTGTAACTTCTTCAGGTCTTTCGTCTATCAGAAGTATTATTAAATGTGTTTCTGGGTGGTTTTTTATGAGAGCCTTTGCAAGCCTCTGTATAAGAACAGTTTTTCCTGCTTTTGGAGGTGCAACTATAAGCCCCCTCTGACCTTTACCTATAGGTGTTATAAGACTTACGACCCGTGTTGAAAGGTCAGAAGGATCATACTCAAGGTTAAACCTCTCTGTAGGGTGGTAGGGAATAAGAGAATCAAATCTTGGTCTTTTTTTTGAGTTCTCAGGTTCTATAGTGTTTACTGCTTCTATTTTTATTAAAGCTCTGTACTTTTCATTATCTTTTGGTAGTCTGGCTATTCCGATTATGTAATCTCCTGTTCTTAACCCAAACTTCTTTATCTGTGAAGGGGAGACATATATATCTGATGAGTGGGGGGCATAATTATTCTCTATTGATCTTATAAAACCGTATCCTTCAGGAAGAACCTCAAGAACCCCTCTTATGAAATTAAGTCCTTCTTCTTGAGCCTTTTTTTCCAGAATTCTTGCAATAAGCTCCTGTTTTTTTAAGCCTGTAGTTCTTTGAAGACCTACCTCTTTTCCAAGTTTCTGCAGTTCCTGAAGGGTCATCTTCTTAAGATCTTCCACAG
>JALVEY010000117.1 GCA_027030485.1 Persephonella sp. | reverse complement strand
CTTCCTCAAAAAGTTTGTCTTCTTCAAAAAGCAGATCCTTTAGTTTTTTTTTCAGGCTGTCTATTTTGTCTGAAAGATCTGTAGATTTTGCAACAAGCTTATCCCTCTCCCTAACTAATCTCTCATACTCCCTCTGAGTTTCCGCCTGTTGGATAAGCTTTCTGTGCTTTTTTATTTTCTGTCTGACCTCATGAAGCTGATGCTCAAGCTCTTTTATCTGTCTTGAGGTTTCAATTACCTCAACCTCTTTTTGGCTGAGTTTGTCTCTTATATCATAAATTCTTTTTTCAATCTGATTTATCCTGTCTGATATTTCCTCTAAATGTTCCTCTATCAAATGTGCCTTCTTTTCCAAATTTTCAGCTGCTTTGGATAATGAGTTTATTTTTTTCATCATTCCCTCCCTTTTTTCTTTTAATCTTATGTATAAAATGGAACTTTTCAATGTTTACTCAGCGGATAAACTATAGTTATGTTAAAATTTTGTGTTTGTAAAAAAGTTATGGAGGAAAAGTTTGCGTCCAGACGGAAGAAATCCAGCACAATTAAGACCAATAAAGATAGTCAGGGATTTTAACATATACGCCGAGGGATCTGTTCTTATAGAAATGGGAAACACAAAGGTAATAATTACAGCCTCTGTGGAAGAAAAAGTCCCCCCTTTCTTAAGAGGATCAGGACAGGGCTGGATCACAGCAGAGTATGCGATGCTCCCAAGATCAACAGAAAGCAGGAACATAAGAGAGGTTGTAAGGGGAGCTCCTTCAGGAAGAACTCAGGAGATACAGAGGCTGATTGGAAGATCTTTAAGGGGTGTTGTTGATCTGAAAAAGTTAGGCGAAAGAACTCTCTGGGTGGACTGCGACGTTATTCAGGCTGACGGAGGAACAAGGGTCGCATCAATAACAGGAGCTTTTATAGCTGTTGCCGATGCGATGATAAAAATAACAGAGAACGGCGTCGTAAAACAAAATCCTCTAAAAGATTATGTTGCTGCCGTTTCCACAGGGATTGTTGGGAAAGATGTTGTTCTTGATCTGAACTTCAAGGAGGACTCATCTGCCAAGGTAGATATGAACCTTGTTATGACAGGTAGCGGAAATTTTGTTGAGGTTCAGGCAACAGGTGAGGAATACTCCTTTACACAGCAGGAATTTGACAAAATGCTTGAGTATGGAAAACTTGGGATAAATAAACTTCTACACATTCAAAAACAGTTCATAGAAGGAATACCTTCTATAGGACACTGGAAGAGGAAAGATGTAAAAGAGTTTGTTTATGTTGACACAGGAGGAAGTTAATGGGAAAAAGCCTTGTTATTTTAGGCTCCCAATGGGGAGACGAAGGAAAAGGTAAGATTGTTGACCTGCTTACCCCGGACTACGATTATGTTGTCAGGTATCAGGGAGGAAGTAATGCAGGTCATACAGTTATAGTTGGGGATAAAAAATATGCCCTCCACCTTATCCCTTCAGGAATACTGCGGGAAGGAAAGAAAAACATAATATCAAACGGCGTTGTTATCGCCCTTGAAGAACTGATAGCAGAAATGGAAAAGGTAAAGGAAGTCTGCAGAAACTTTGAAGGCAGACTGTTTATCAGCGATAGGGCACATATAGTTTTCCCATACCACAAAATACTTGATGGGCTGTCTGAGAAAAAGAAAGGTAAAGACAAGGTTGGGACAACCCTTAAAGGTATTGGACCTGCATACATGGCAAAGTACGCAAGGACAGGTATCAGGATAGCAGACCTTTTTGATCCCCCCTATTTTAAAGCAAGGCTTGAAAGCGCTATGAATGAAGCAAAAGAGATAGCAGAAAAGATATACGGTGAAAGCTTTAATCTTTCTGTTGATAGTGTGTACGACGAAACACTCAGGCTTTTTGACAGGATAGCCGGTCTGGTTGCAGACACGTCTCTTATGCTTGATACAGCACTAAAAAAAGGAGAAAGGGTGCTGTTTGAAGGTGCACAGGGAACGATGCTTGATATAGATATGGGAACTTACCCCTACGTTACATCATCAAACGCCTCTGCATTAGGTCTGTGCAACGGAACTGGCGTCTCACCAAAGCTGATAGGTCAGGCAGAGGTATACGGAGTAAGCAAGGCTTATGTTACAAGGGTTGGGGCAGGTCCGTTTCCCACAGAACTGAATGACGGTATCGGACAAAAACTTAGAGATGAAGGTCATGAGTACGGGACAACAACAGGAAGACCGAGAAGATGCGGCTGGCTTGATCTTGTAGCCCTCAGATTTGCAGCAAGGGTAAACGGAATGGACGGTCTTATAATAACAAAGCTTGATGTTCTTGATCATTTTGATGAGATAAAAGTTGCTGTGGCTTACGAGTACGAAGGTGAGACAATAAGAGACTTTCCTGCATCATTAAAGATACTTGAAAAATGCAGACCTGTTTACAAAACATTAAAAGGCTGGGACAAAAACACATTCGGACTGAAAGATAAAAGTCAACTTCCGGAAGAAGCATGGGAGTTTATAAAAACAGTAGAGGAAGAAACAGAGGTTCCGGTTGTGATGCTCTCCACAGGGCCAGAAAGATACGAATATATCTGGCTGAAATAGGAGGACAAAAATGGATAGAGCCGGTTCTTTAAGATTAGATGAATCCACACCTGAATCTGTTCTTGCTCAGGTTGGGGATCTTCATTCTACAGATATACTCATTCTTCTGTTTTTGATACTTACATTTGGTATGCTTTCATATATTTTTCTCCTGTGGAGAAATAGCAAAAAACCCCCTGAAGAGAGAAGATCAAACTTTGCCCTTTTCTTGATAGCCCTTAATGTTGGCTTTTTCACAACTGTAATGTTTTTCGTTTACAGGGTTGTTGTGGTTGGGTTAAAACATCTTATAAATCAGTAGGTGGAAGATGGATATACTGGAAAAAAATATAAAAGATCCACAAAAAATTCAGAAAGCTGTTTCAAACAGCCTTGATTTTATAAAAAATGAATCCGAAAAATTTACAGATTTTAAAGAAATTCTGAATAAAAAATATATTGAGGAAAAGAGGAATATAGAAAAATTTGTAAAACAGAATTTCAAAAATCTAACCAGGTGGGAAATAAGATCAGCTGTTTCCCAGATATTTGACAAGCTTCAGATTAAACTTGAGGAAGACACCCCTGAAAAAATCATTTTTATGCTTTTTACTGATGTCTTAAGCGAACTTCAACCTTCACCATCTCCCCTTATATTTTTTTATGAAGGAAACCCACTGGTAAAAAAACATGGTGTGATAGTTGAGTTTAACCTTATGCCGGAACTTCTAAACAAAATAGAGGATCTTGATGCATATAAAAAACACCAGATCGTTCTTGATCTTTTTCCTGAAGATGAGATTGTAACAGAAGGAGTTTCCCTGAAACTTGCACAGCTTAACTTTTTAATACTGAACCTTTTTGATAGGGCTGTTTATGAAAATGTAGTTCCTGTTGACAGGCTGATCACCCAAAAAGATGGTAAGCTGACCGTTGACAAAAACTTTCTTATATTCTCTGTAGTTTCAATTTTTGCTTCACTGTATGAGGCTGTAGCAGGTGAAAAACAGCAGTTTAAGGGAAGTTTTTACACAGCAGATCTTTCAAAATATTTTGTAAAAATAAAAGGTTTTGTTAAAAAGGTTATTTCAGATAAAGATGAGTTTGATTACATACTTTACGCCTCAAAGCTTGAAGAAGAAGGAATAGAGAACAGATTAATCACCATTAGAGATTACCAGACCCAAAAAAATGTTTTTGAGGAAAGCATCAGGAGAAACGATGTTGACACCTATGAAAAAATAGAATCTATTTTCTGGCTTCTTGGTGTTGAGAATATTAATCCTGTTTTGTTGGTCAGATACTACAACGGTGATGACATTATATACTACATATTTGAGCTGTTCAGACAGGCTCAGGACGAAGGGTTTCAGACAGAAAAATTTATAAAAGGAATGAAAGCTTTTCTAAAAAAACTGTTCAGGTATCCGTACATATCAAAAGGACATCTAAACCAGAAAACCCTTGATAAGCCTGTAAAGCTTTTTTACAGCGATGATGCCAGATTTGATGCTGATTATTTTTATTTCACACAGAGGTACGACAGATACCTTGATATGCAGGAACTTATTAAGGACAAAGATGAGGATATATCCCTGAAAAACCTTCTGTCAAAATATTATCTAAACCAGATAAACAAAGAAGAGCTTACAGGCTGGCTTGCCCTGTCCAAAACAAATGAAGGTAAATTCCTGTACCATCTTCTAACAGACTCCCTTGGATCTCTTCCTCAGGAAAATCCTTACAAAGCTGTGGCAGACCTTTATACACTGAAAGCCTCACATCAGGATATAATTAATAAAATAGGTGAGGAAGGGATTTTCACACTTATAATGAGGATATTAGGTTTTTATCCTTACGACAAAACACTGATAAACCTTGCTGACCTGAGGTTTGAGATATGAATGAGCTTTTAAAAAAAGCAGAAGAGGAGCTTTCTCAGGTTGAGGAGCTTTTAGAAGTTGAGTTCTGTGACGACGGTCTTGTTTTTTACCACCTTCAGAATGCTGTTTCTTTTCTTTTGAAAGCACTTGCACGGGAGTATAAAGTCAATATAGAAGATGAAGACGGAATATCAGACATAATCGGAAAGCTGAGCGAAAAAACAACAATAAAATTCCCTGAGTGGATAGACCAGATTATTGAGCTTGAGGATATATCCTCATCTGACGGGTGCGGTGCAACTATATGTTATGATATGGATATGTACGGAGATATAATATACGCTGTTTACCAGCTTAAAGAGTTTGTTAAATCACAGGTGGAGAGATGAAACTTCTAAAAGCCAGAGAGATGGCTTTTGCCGACGAAAACACCATAAAACTTACAGGTATCCCATCTCTTGTTTTGATGGAAAATGCCGGAAGAACAGCATCACAGGTAATACTTGACAGATTAGATTTTAGATCTGCTGTTGTTGTAGCAGGAACAGGAAACAATGGAGGAGACGGACTTGTTATCGCAAGGTATCTCCTTCTTGCAGGGAAAGATGTTCAGGTTTTTATACTCTCCGACTCCACAAAAAAACTTTCTGAGGACAACAAAAAAAATCTTGAGATATACGAAACATTTGGTGGATCTGTAAGCCTGATAGGAGAGGATAAGCTTAGAAAACTGATAGCCCCTCTAAAAGAGGCAGACATAACGGTTGATGCGATCTTCGGGACAGGATTTACTCCCCCTGTCAGGGGATACAGGGAAAAAGCGATACATCTGATAAACAGATATTCTAAAAAGGTTGTATCTGTGGATATTCCTTCAGGTTTATCAACAGATACAGGAAAGATTGAAGGAATACACACAAAAGCAGATATTACCATAACATTTGCTTATCCAAAACCTGCCCACATACTTTACCCTGCCTGTGAGTATTGCGGAGATGTTTATGTTGTTGATATATCAATAGACCGGCAGTATCTAAAGGCAATAAACAGATATCTTCTTGAGCCGTCAGACATTAAACTCCCTGAAAGAAAAAAAGACAGCCACAAGTACACTTACGGACATCTTCTTGTTATCGGAGGGTCTAAAGGAAAAACAGGAGCCGTTATTATGGCTTCAAAATCTGCAACAGCATCAGGATCAGGACTTGTTACTACTGTTGTTCCTGAGGAGCTTGACACCATATTTGAAAATGCCCTTGTTGAGGAGATGACCATTCCTGTCAACAGCAAAGATGGTATGTTTGGGAGGAATTCTGTAAGACAGATAAAGCAGATCATAAAAAACGGTAAGTTCACATCTATCGCAGCCGGAATGGGAATGTCTATTAATCAGCATACAACAGAGCTGATCAGAGAGCTTCTAAAGGTAAAAATGCCCCTTGTTATTGACGCAGACGGAATTAACAACCTTTCACTAATTGACAACTTTAAACATCTTCTGAAAAAAAGAAAACACCCAACTGTGCTAACCCCTCACATAGGGGAGATGTCAAGGCTTACAGGTATAAAAACAAAAGAGATATTAGACAGTATGGAGGAAGTGGCAAAGGAATTCTCTGCAGAAACAGGTGTTTACACAGTGCTGAAAGGATCAAGAACTGTCATCTCAACACCTGACGGAAAAGTGTTCTACTCAATAAGGGGAAATGAAGGAATGGCAACAGCAGGCACAGGAGATATCCTTGCTGGAATACTGGGAACGATGGTTTACAGACTTGGAGCAGAGGAAGGGGTTAAAACAGGTGTTTACCTACACGGGCTTTCCGGAGACATAGCATCAAGGTTTATAAATGTTGAAAGTATGAAAGCAACAGACCTTATAAGGTTTATTCCTGATGGGTTGGATCTTTTAAAATCATACAAAAAATCCTATTCCTTCTACTGCCATATAGATCCGTTAAAGGACCTAATCAATTCTTATCCTGAATGATCTAACAAGAAGAACAATTATCAAGATTTCTACCACAAGAAGAACAAAATGGATGTCATAAACCTTTTCCTGATTTGTTTTTACCATAAAAAATATATCAAGGCTTCTGTAAAAGACGAAGGACATAACAAGTCCAAGAAGATACCCTGCCTGTTTGTACATATCAGTAAGGGATAAAAGCCTCTTTTTCCTTAAAAAAAGGGTTTCGGTTCTCACAAGATACGAGCCAAAAACAAATGTAAGCTGGTATCCTGCATAAACAAAAAGCGCTGTAGAGTATGTGTAAGGTCTGATAAGAAAGTAAGAAACCAGAACAAGAATAACAAGCTCAACAAAAAGAGCTATAAAGAAAAATATCCTGAGGGTCATAAGTTTTTCATAAAACTTTGCCACTATAAGCATTCCTACAGCAAGAAGAACGCCCCCTATAGAATGGATAGAGGGCTTTAAAGGTGCGTATATGGTAAATATTGAACCTATTGACAACCCTGTAAAAAGAGAATTAAAGAATTTGTACCAGAAATATCTCCTTGGATATAAACCGGTTATCCTCATATATCACCATTTTAACTGCATTCCTGCGTATAAACTTCTGCCTTCAGCAGCATAGCCATCAACAGTCTGGTAATACTTGTCTGTTATGTTGTTTATCTTAACATAAGCAAGTAGGTTTTTATTAATATTGAAGTTTGCAAAACTGTTTATCACAGTGTAGTAGCCTGTCTGGGCGTTGTTAGTATCCTTTCTCTTTCCAACATAAACCCCTGAAAAACCTATATTAACCATCTCATCTGGATACCACACAAAATCAAATCCTAACTGGTTCAGGGCTCTTCTTGGAAGCTTTTTTCCCTGAGGATCCTTACTGTCAAGATAGGTGTAATTAATTCTTATGTAGCTTTTTACTGCAGGTATAAACCTTGAGTAAGATGAATCAATGCCTTTTATCTTTGTTTTGCCTGTCAGGTTTAGATACCTTCCTGTCCCAAAGTCGTACTCTATTTTGTCCCTGAATGAATATCTAAAATATGTAATATTAAATCCTTTAAACCCTGTCCCGATATCCCACTGTATTGAGTTTTCTGGTTTTAAACTCTGATTGCCCCACCATGGGTTATAAAGCTGATCAATAGTAGGTATGTTGTACCCTGTCCCCCAGTTTGCGAAAACGAAAATATCTTTCTTAACAAAAAACTTTCCGCCTAACTTCCATGTTGTTTTGTCTTTAAATGAGGAGTAGCTGTCATGTCTGATAGACTGGGAAAGGACAGTATTTTTTATTGTATAAACATTTGTGAAAAAATACCCGTTGTTGTGGTATCTTCTGTTTAAAACAGTCCCACCAGATGTATTCTGAACAAAGTCCTGCCGTGAAAAACCAAAATTAACAAATCCTGATGAGTAATCAAACCTGTCTTTCAGGCTGTACTCTGTGTATCTCCCTTCATAACCGTTAAACTGGGATCTTTTAAACTCAGATTTTGAAAAAAATGCCGTTATTTTGTTGTTTTTATAGGTTTTATCGTACTGAAGTTTGTAAAATCGCTGTGAGTAATGGTTAAAATACTGCAAAACACCCCAGCCAAAAGGATCGTCATAATCATTAGCATCAACACCTGCTGCAGCATCATAATGTATAACAGCATCAATACTTTTTATAACTGTCTCGAACCTGTCATTTTGTGTGATGTTCCAGCCCATCTTAAAATTGATAGTGTCGTTTCTGTAAGGATCTCTTTCCCAGCCTATCTCGTCCCATCTTTTCCCGTAATCTAAATCTGATTTTCTTGGTTCTGCAGCAGAAAATCCTGAAGTTTTTAGCCAATGGTATCCAAGAAGAATATCAATTTTTTCATTGGCAAATGTTAGGGTAAAACCTGCCTTTTTAGTGTTGTAATCCCCTACAAGACCTTTCAGTTTGATATGAAAACCTTTTTGAGGTTTTTGTGTTACCAGATTTATAACACCCCCGACAGCATCAGCTCCCCAGACGCCGGACTGCACCCCCTTTATCACCTCAATCTGCTGAACATCATCAAGAAGCAGAAGCTCATAGGCAGGTGATATGTTAGGTGTTGTAAAATCATTTATCCTTATTCCGTCAATAAACATAACTGTCCTCTTGGGGTCAGTTCCCCAAAGGTACAGGGATACTGTCTGACCGAACCCACCTGTTGATGTGTAATAAAAACCATTCCTGTTAAAGATAATTTCTTTTATATCAAAAGGATGTTTTTCGTCTATCTCCTCCTTTGTGATAATATCAGATGGAGAAGTTACCTTTGAGACATCAGACTGTGTTCCGTATCCTGACTCAACAGAAATCCCGTTGAGACTGTATCCAAAAGCAGGTAAAACAAGAAGAGCAGAAAACAAGAGCTTTTTCATACACTTAACCTCCTTAATGCTAATGCAAATATTTTGCATTTATTATACAACTTTTATGAATCAAAAATTAAAAATTTACAGTGAAAAGTCTGATCTGCTCAGAATTGACGCATCTGTTTGACAAAATCCCTACACAAATTTAAATTAATTTATGAAAATATTAATAATCATCTAATAATAGGGGAGGGATTTACATGAATGAAATCTTTGGCATGTTATACGGGTATGCTATTGATTACGGGATCAGACTGATCGGTGCTGTCGTTGTTCTAATAGTAGGTAGATTTGTAGCGGTTAAACTTACCAATCTTTTTAGAATGTTTATGGAAAAAAGAAAATGGGACATTACATTATCAAAATTCCTTGGAGATCTGGTATATATAGGACTGATCATCCTTGTAGTGATTGCAGCGTTAGGCACATTAGGGGTAGAAACATCCTCCTTTGTTGCCATATTAGGTGCAATGACTCTGGCTGTTGGTTTTGCCCTAAAAGATCAGCTTTCAAATTTTGGTGCGGGAGCACTCATACTGATGTTTAGACCTTTTGAGGTTGGGCATTTTATAGAGGCGGGTGGTGTTTCAGGTGTTGTTGAGGAAATAGGAATTTTTAACACAAAAATGAAAACTGGAGATAACAGGCTAATATATCTACCGAACTCTTCAATATTAGGAGGAAGTATCACAAATTATTCCGCTAAAGATACAAGAAGAATTGATCTTGTTATTGGTGTTAGCTATGAGGATGATCTTCAAAAGGTAAAACAGGAGCTGTGGAATATCCTAAATGGAGATAAAAGGATTTTGAAAGAGCCTCAACCAACTATTGCAGTGTCTGAACTTGCCGACAGTAGCGTAAACCTTGTTGTTCGTCCGTGGGTCAGATCTTCAGACTACTGGCCTACATACTTTGATCTTCTTGAGAAAATCAAGACAAGGTTTGATGAAGTAGGTATTTCAATACCGTATCCCCAGATGGATGTTCACTTGAAAAAATCTTAAGACAAAAAGGAGAAGATATGAAGAAAAAGCTTTTTGTGTACGGTTTGACAGTTCTGGCATTCTCAAACTCTTTTGCACAGGAAGAAAAAGCAGAATGGAAAACACATGGAGAGCTTTCTTATGTTAAAACATCAGGAAACTCCGATACAGAAACATTCGCCACAAAAATAGAAACAAACTGGAAAAAGAGTGTGAACAGACTGCTTGGGAAAGGTGAGTTTTTATACGGGAAAACAGACAACAAAGAAAACACAAACAAACTGTATCTGTTAGGCAGATGGGAAAGACTGCTGAATGAAAGACTGTTTGGATTTGTTCAGGGAGATTATCTTAAGGATAAGTTCTCAGGCTACAACTATAAAACAATATGGTCTGCAGGTTTAGGTTATGACATAGTAAAGACTGAAAAACATACACTTAAAGGGCTTGCTTCTGTAGGTTATACTTTTTCAGATTATAAAGATGGAAAAACCAAAAATTACACAACAGGTAGTGTTGAGATTGATTACAAATGGAAGATACTGGAAAACCTTACATTTAAACAGCTACTCAGATATGATACGAATTTAGAAAACACAAATGTTTATTTTGTTAAATCTGATTCTTCCATTGCTGTTAGGATAAATGCACACTTTTCAATGGGTGTCGGCTATAAGGTAGCTTACCAGAACAAACCTCCATCTCCTGATATAAAAAAGACAGACACAACCTTTCTAACATCGCTGATTGTTGATTTTTAAGGGGGCAAGAACCCCCCTTTTCTATCTTGAAACAAGAAGATTTTTTGCTTTCTGGGCGACATTCTCAGGGGTGAAACCAAACCTTTCCATAAGCTCGTTTCCTGGAGCTGAAGCACCAAAACCTTCCATACCTATCACAATGCCTTTATCACCCACTATCTCTTTCCATCCCAGAGACGAACCAGATTCAACGGCAACTTTTGGTAGATCCTCAGGAAGAACTTCCCTTTTATAATCATCAGGCTGTCTGAAGAAAAGCTCCCAGGACGGCATAGAAACAACCCTTACCTTAATCCCTTCTCTTTCAAGTATATCTTTAGCTCCAAGGCATACATGAACCTCAGAGCCTGTTCCTATCAAAATAAGATCAGGATTTTCAGCATCTTCAAGTATGTAAGCACCTTTTTTAACACCTTCTGATATGGGATACTTCTCAGGATCAAGCACAGGAACATTTTGTCTTGTTAAAACAAGTAAAACAGGCTTTTTCTCACTTAAAGCTATCTTCCAGGCCTCAACTGTCTCATTTGCATCTGCCGGTCTTATAACAATCAGATCAGGCATTACCCTGAAGCTCATAAGATGTTCAACAGGCTGGTGTGTTGGACCGTCCTCACCTACACCGATGCTGTCGTGGGTGTAAATAAATGTAGAGTGTATCCCCATCAGGGCAGCAAGCCTGACAGATGCCCTCATATAATCAGAAAATACAAAAAATGTGGCACCAAATGGTATAATCCCGCCGTGGAGAGCCATACCGTTTACTGCAGAACCCATAGCATGCTCTCTAATTCCAAAATGTATATTTCTCCCTGAAGGTGTATCACAGTAAAACTCACCTTTTCCCTTAAGGAAGACTTTATTTGAGTGGGCAAGGTCAGCAGAACCACCTATAAGATTTGGCACTTTATCTGCAAGGGCGTTGAGCGTCTCTCCAGATGCTGACCTTGTTGCCACCTTTTTTGATGTATCTGTGTAAACAGGAAGATCTTTATCCCAGCCTTCTGGGAGCTCTCCATTTATGAACCTTTTAAACTCCTGTGCAAGTTCAGGATACCTTTTTTTGTATTCATCAAAAAGATCATTCCATTCTTTTTCAAGCTCTTTCCCTCTTTCAACAGCCTTTCTGAAATGTTTTAGGGCTTCTTCAGGTATGTAAAACATTTTATCCTCAGGAAATCCAAGGGCTTTTTTTGTTTCCCTAGCTTCCTCTTCTGATAAGGGAGCTCCGTGAACGGCAGGATCGTCCTGTTTTGGTGAATGCCACCCTATATGTGTTCTAATTCTTATTAATGAGGGTTTTTCTTTTTCATCCTGAGCAGCCTTTATCGCCCCGTATACAGCATCAAGATCCTCACCATCAGGAACTGTTATCACATGCCAGCCGTGAGCTTTAAACCTGAGCTCTATATCCTCTGTCCATGTTATATCTGTAGGACCATCAATTGTTATACGGTTGTCGTCGTAAAGGTAGATAAGCTTGCCAAGCTTTAACCTGCCTGCAAGGGCAGCAGCCTCAGATGAAATACCTTCCATAAGATCTCCATCTGAAACTATTGCGTAAGTGTAGTGATCAACTATATTAAATCCATCTCTGTTAAAGTAGTTTGAAAGGAAGCATTCTGCAATAGCCATTCCAACACCCATACCAAAGCCCTGACCTAACGGTCCTGTTGTTGCCTCAACTCCGGGGGTGTGCCCATACTCAGGGTGTCCTGGTGTTTTACTTCCCCACTGTCTGAACCTTTTTAGCTCCTCAAGGGGAAGATCATAACCGTAAAGGTGAAGAAGTGAGTAAAGCATTGCAGAAGCATGTCCCGCAGAAAGAATAAACCTGTCCCTGTTAAACCAGTTCGGATTTTTAGGGTTGTGTCTCAAAAATTTATCCCACAGAACATAAGCCATAGGTGATGCACCTAAAGGCATTCCCGGGTGTCCTGACTTTGCTGTCTGGATCTGGTCAAGTGATAAAACCCGTATTGTATTGATACACAGCCAGTCAATATTTTCCATCTAATTTCCCACCTCAAAATTTTTATTCAAGAAATTATTTTAAACCCTAAGACTGAATTAATAAAATAAAATTTATCACTTATCCCCAATTTCCGACTATTGAAGGCTTTTTGACTGATTTTTTGAGTATATCAAGAAACTTTTTTCTACTTATATCTACAGCACCAAATCTTGCCATATGTGAGGTGGACTGCTGACAGTCAATAATATCAAAGTTCCAGCTTTTTAATCTTTCAACAAGATGAACAAAACCAACCTTTGAGGCGTTTGAAACTGTGTGGAACATTGACTCTCCAAAAAATGTCCTTCCTATGCTAACACCGTAAAGACCTCCAACAAGTTCCCCATTTAGATAGACCTCAACGCTGTGGGCATAACCAAGTTTGTGAAGGCGAATATACGCATCAACCATCTCAGGTGTTATCCATGTTCCTTCCTGTCCCTTTCTTTTGACAGATGCACACATTTTTATCACCCTTTCAAAATCTCTGTCAAAACTTACCTCAAACTTTTTCAGCATCTTTTTAAGACTTCTTGAGATCTTCAGATCTTGGGGAAATAAAACCATTCTGGGATCAGGAGACCACCACATAATCGGCTCTCCCTCAGAATACCACGGGAAAATCCCCAGAGAGTAAGCAAACAAAAGCCTTTCGGGATAAAGGTCTCCACCAAAAGCAAGGGGGAAGTCAGCCGGAGCGGTGTAAGGGTCAGGAAACCATATATCTTCATCAAGCCATACCATATCCAGACCTTTGACTTATAGAATGTCAACACCTATTATAATAGGCAAAATTAAGATTTGTAGAGGGAAGTATGATCCGTATATCCCTTTTACTCTTTATCCTGACAGTTCTGGTCTCCTGCTCTCCTAAATACAAAATAGAAAGGATATACCACCCTCCTACAGACAAACAATGTATAGAAAAATGCAGCACAGACTACCAGAGGTGTCAAAATATCTGCCAGAAAAATTATTCAGACTGTCTTGAAAAATCAATAGAAAGGGCAGAAATGATATACTCCCAGCTAAAAAGAGAGTACCGGATAAGAATGGAGGAGTACTATAAAAAATACGATCTTTATCTCCAGAGATCTGAAGATTACAGAAGACAGATCAAAACCCTGAAAGAGGATTACAAATTTTATGAAAGGCTGTGTTCCCAGTACAAAGATAAAGAAAGCTGTCAAAAAAAGGAGAAAGTAAAAAAATACTTAAAACAGTTAGAGACAAACAGACCCCTCCCACCTGAAAAACCACCTGAGGTGGAGTTCAGCAGTGTTCTTCAGAATGAAAAAAAAGCATGCTCCTGTGATTGTGGTTGTAGAGAGATTTATGACGCCTGCTACCAGTCCTGCGGAGGAAAGGTTGAAATCAAAAAAATATGCGTTGAACACTGCGATTAAACAGAAAAGTAAGTAGCCTCAGGGTGATAAACAACTACAGCATCTGTTGACTGCTCCGGTACTATCAGATAGTTTTCTGTTAGAGTTATCCCAAACTCCTCAGGTTTTAATAGCTGAAAGATCTTGTCATTAAGGCTCAGATCAGGACAGGCAGGATATCCGGGAGAGTACCTTGCCCCCTGATACTTTCTGACCTGCCAGTTAATATCCTCAAGGCTTTCCCCTTCTTCTTTTGCTATGCCAAGCTCAATTCTTATCTGCTTGTGAACTATCTCTGCAAGAGCTTCTGCAAGCTCAACCCCAAGACCGTGAACGAGATGGTAATCTTTGTAATTTCCTTTTTTAAAAAGCTCACTTTCGTATTCAGAAAGCCTGTTTCCTGCAGATACAACGGTAAAAGCAACAAGATCATGTCTGTCTGTATGGAAGTAATCTGCGAGGCATCTAAAAGGGGGTTTGGAGGATCTTGGGAAGTTCATAACAAGCTCGGCAGTTCCTATTATCTCTTTTAAGGGCTGTCTATTTGCCTGTTTATCATCTTTCCAGCCCTGTGTTTCAGGAAATATTATCAGTGAGCATTCTCTGTTTTCCTCCCTTTCCTCAGGAAAGTCTGCCCTGCAAGGCCAGTATCCGTAAATTATTGTGGGCTGAAACAGATCTTCATCTATCAGAACTTTTTTTAGCTTTTCAAAAATAGGTATAATCTCCTCTTTTTTCAGTTTTTCATACTCCTCTTTAGTTTTGCCTCCCCTTGTGTATCCCCATGCCCTTTTAAAAAGAGAACCTTTATTGATCCATTTAAAGGCAAGCTCCTGAATATATCTGTAGAGTTCCTTATCCTCCATATTAGGGTAAATCCAGACTTTTCTTCCCCAGAAAGGAGGAACCGGAACAGGAACAGACCTGTCAGGCATTTTTATTTTGCTTATTGGAGGGATTTCTGTCTTTTTAACCTCCTGAACAGAAACAGCCTCTTCTTCAACCTTATGACCAAGATCAGTATCAATTGGGGATTTTCCGTCCCACTTTTCAATCCTTGACATAGCCTCAATCCCGTCAAACGCGTCCCTGCAGTAGAATACAGGTCCATCATAAACAGGTCTGCAGTATTCCTCAACAAACGATTTGTTGAGGGCAGCACCCCCAAGAAGAACAGGCACATTTATACCCATCTTTTTCATCTGCTCAAGGTTGTTTTTCATCTCAAGGGTTGATTTGACCAGAAGTCCGCTCATACCTATAGCATCAGCATTATGCTTTCTGTATGCCTCAACAAACTGCTCAAGCTCAACCTTTATGCCTAAGTTCACAACCTTAAAACCGTTGTTTGTAAGTATAATATCAACAAGGTTTTTCCCAACATCATGAACGTCCCCTTTAACAGTCCCTAAGATGATGGTTGCCTGTTTGTCCTTTTTCTTTTTAGGCAGATACTGGTTCAGATAATCAACAGCAGCTTTCATAGCTTCTGCAGACTGGAGGACAAACGGAAGCTGCATCTTCCCTTCACCAAAAAGCTCACCTATCACCTTCATGCCGTCTATAAGTATCTCATTTATAATTTTTTCTGGAGGTGTTGTATGTCTTGCCTCCTCAACAGCCTTTATCAGTTTTTCTTTATCACCGTCCATAAGAAATTTTTTTATTCTTTCCTCTACCGGTAGTTTTTTAAGCTCGTCCTCCTGTGAACCTATTTCCCTATCTTTTGCTTTTGAAAAATGCTGTATAAATCTGAAAAGGGGATCTTCCCCGTTCTCCCACACATTAAAAAGAAGATTTTCACAAACTTTTCTATCTTCTTCAGATATTCTGTGGTAGGGTATAAGATGTTTTGGGTTTATTATCGCCATTGTTAGACCTGCTTTAACGCAGTGGTGCAGAAAAACGGAGTTAAGGTACTTTCTTGCTGTTGTTTCAAGACCAAAAGATACATTTGATATCCCAAGAACAAAGCCAACTTCAGGATGTCTTTCTTTTATCTGTTTTATAGCCTCTATAGTCTGGACAGCAGCGTCCCTATATTCCTCATCACCTGATCCTACAGTAAAGGTAAGAACATCAAAAACTATATCTTCAGGGTGCAGACCATGCTTTTCTGTTGCCAGACGGAACATTCTCTCTGCTATCTGAACTTTCCTTTCTGTTGTTTTTGCCATTCCTTTTTCATCTATGGTTAAAAGAACTACAGCAGCACCGAATCTTTTGGCAAGCTTACACACTTTATTGAACTTTTCTTCACCATCTTCAAGATTTGCAGAGTTCAGTATAGGTCTCCCACCTATCAGCTTAAGAGCCTCCTCAAGGGCTTTAGGCTGGGTTGAGTCAGGCATTAGTGGAACTGGAATTTTTTCATTAAACCTGCTGATTACAGCTCTCATATCCTTTATCTCATCTCTACCTGCAAAATTGACAGAAACATCAAGGGCGTGGGATCCTGCTTTTACCTGATCCTGAGCTATGGACAGGATTGCGTCGTAATCTTCCTTCAAGAGAAGTTCCCTGAATTTTTTGGAACCTGTCGCGTTTGTTCTTTCACCTACCAGAAATGGGGGAGGGTTCTGTCTCAAAGGCTGGGCTGAATACAGCGAAGCAAGTGATCTGGGCTGTTTTCCTCTGGGTGGTTTTGGCTTTCTTCCTTTTACCTTTTCAGAAAGGGCTTTTATGTGTGCAGGGGTTGTTCCACAGCAGCCGCCTACTATACATACGCCGTCAAAATCTAAAAACCTGCTTTCCTTCTGAGCAAACTCCTCAGCACCCATAGGGTAGTAAGTCTGTCCTCCCCTGTTTTCGGGAAGTCCTGCATTTGAATGGATAGATATAGGTCTGTCCCATATCTGGCTCAGCGTTTTCAAGTGCTGCTGTATCTGATCTGGACCTGTTCCGCAGTTAAAACCAAGGGACAGTATATCAAAAGGCTGTAGTACAGCCACAAGGGTGTGAACATCTGTTCCTATAAGCATTGTTCCTGTCAGCTCTATAGTTGCAGAAACCATAACGGGAATGTCCTTTCCTGCTTCTTTTGATGCGTCCTGAACAGCATGAAGTGCTGCTTTTATCTGGAGAGGATCCTGAAATGTTTCAAGGAGGAAAATATCTACACCTCCATCAATAAGACCCTTTGCCGTTATCTTGTAGCCTTCGTACATCTGATCGTAATGTATATGCCCCAGTGAAGGAAGCTTAGTTCCCGGTCCTATTGATCCTGCCGCAAATCTTGGTTTTTCAGGTGTTGAGTACTTATCACATACCTGCCGGACAAGCTGTGCTCCAGCCTTTGAAAGCTGGTAAGCCATCTCAGGTATGCCGTACTCATCAAGAACCCATGGTATAGCTCCAAATGTGTTTGTTTTTATCAGATCAGCTCCTGCCTGTGCGTATTTTTCATGTATTGATCTAATTATGTCAGGGGCACCTATATTCAAAATCTCATTACAACCTACCTTTCCCTGCCATGCGTCCATCGGGATTATCATAGACTGGATCATCGTACCCATGGCGCCGTCTATAACGAGAACCTTTTCTTTTATTAATTTTCTTATGTCTTTCATAACTTCCCCTTGCTTAAAAAAATTTTTTATCCTATCATTAGTCTTGCTTAGTTAGAAAAATTTAACATATAATATAATTCTGCATTTTTTCAAGATTTTAATAAAACTTTAAGGAGGTTTTCTGTCATGGGCAGCGACAGCCCGACGAACTTTTTGATTGAAAAAACAAGAATGGAGGACAGAAAATGGAAAAAACCCTCGGACTGCATATCTTAGCTGACCTTTACGGAGTTGATTTTGACAAGTTAGATCATGTTGAGGACGTAAGAGAGCTCCTTGAAGGAGCAGTAAAGTATGCAGGATTAAGTAAGTTATCATCACACTTTCACCAATTTTACCCCCACGGTGCAACAGGTGTCATTCTTCTTGAGGAATCTCACATATCAATCCACACCTGGCCTGAACACGGATATGCAGCTATTGATGTTTACACCTGCGGCGGTAAAGAAAAAACATTTAAAGCGATGGAATATATTTTGAAGGTTCTAAAACCTAAAAGAGTTGATGAAAAGGTTGCAGAAAGAGGTGTTGTTCCTGTTAATCAGGCTGCAACAAATATAGAAAAGATACAGCTGGAAACAGTTTAGGCTGTTTCCTTTTTGGCTTAGACATTGTTCTTCCGCAGTAGGATCAGTATATTTAAACAAAAAGGAGGAAGAACAATGGCAGAAAAGTTTATACCATCAAATATACTACCTGACCTTCAGGAATTAATCCCTTCTGTTTTGGCAACTTCCAAGGATAACAAACCGTACACAACATTTATAACATGGCTAACAGTAAAGAACGAAAAGACAGTTAGGTTTGCTCTGAGTAAGGACAGCGTATCCACAGAAAATCTGAAGAATAATCCATATGCATCTGTTGAGGTTTTTGGGGAGGGATTTGCACTCAGTATATCAGGGAAAACAAAGTTAATTATTGATGAGATAGAGCAGCTTCCTTTCCCTGTATCCGTTTTTGAGATGGAGGTTGAGAAGGTTGTTGATAATCTTTTTCCAGGGGCAAGCGTAACCGGAAGAATACCATTTGAACACACAGGGGATACCGTTCAGGCTTCAGAGTTTGACAAAATAGTTCTGGAAGAGCTAAAAAAATAAGATCACAGGCAGGATTTCTTTATAACATCCTCAGGAATTGTTACCCTTATTACTCCCCTGAAGTCGCCTAATTTATACCCGGTTGCCTTATCTTCAGGATAAAGCTGTCTTAACTTTTCAACAACCCTTGGATCCATACTTTTTGGATCTCCGTGGCATGTTAGACAAACCCCCTGAACTTTTAGAGGTTTGTAATACCTGTACTCTCCGTTGATTTTTTGTATATAGTAAGGTGGGATTTTTCCTGTTTCTCTTAATGTTTTTTCAAAAAAGCTTAAAGCCTCTGTTTCGTATCTGTCAGGTCTGTTTTTTGGATTTCTGTATTTAAAGGATGTCCTTTTTATTTCTATATCACCTATCTCTTCAGCCACTTCCTGCGTTATTTCAAGGGCCTTTTTAGAACATACATCTATAGCTCCAACAGAACCTTTTGTTTTCAGGGCTGTTTTAAGTTCTTTCTTAAGCTCTTTAAGGATCATTTTAGATGCATCTTCCCCAAAATCTTTTATAAGTTTTACTCTTTTAGGGGGCATATCAATATTTGCGTATTGAATCTGCCCACAACTAAAAAACAAAATACCTGTAATAAGTCCGAAAATACCTGCCCTTTTCACCTTTTCCTCCTTAGATATATAACAACCCTTCCTCTTTTGCTTTCTTTAAATAATACGAGAGTTCTCTATCTGAAACCTGATGAAAATCTTGATAATATGCACCAACAGCAAAAAATAAACTATCAACCTTATGATAACATATAACCTGATCAAACACTTCTGATGTTTTTCCTATGCTGTCTGACGGACACACAGGAACAGCAAGTATCACCTTTTTTGCACCTTTGTTTTTTGCGTATTTTCCGGCAACCATAGCTGTGTATCCTGTTGCTATCCCGTCATCAACTATGATAACGGTTTTTCCTTCTATATCAGGCTCTTTTCCTCCAAGGTATTTTGAAAGTTTTTCCTTTGCCTCTTTAACAGCCTTCTCTATAGCCTCTTTTACCTGATAAGAGCTTTCAGAAACATAATCGGCAAGCATATAAGTGCCGTCAGGCGTGGCAGCACCTATAGCTGCTTCAGGTTCGTGGGGAAACGTTATTTTTTTAGCTACAACCATACTGAATGGTATGTTTAACTTTTTTGAGATCCAGTAAGCTACAGGAACACCCCCCCTTGGTATCGCAAGAATTACTGTATCTTTTTTGTCTTTGATAAATTTTTTTGTCTCTTCAGCAAGAAGTTTTCCTGCTTCTTCTCTATCTCTGAACATAAAAATCCTCACAGGTTATCAAGCTCTGACAGAATATCATCAACCTGCGTCTGCTCCTTTTTTAAAATTTCTTCCCATTTGCCTACAACGTCAATATCATTTCCCTCAACTTTTTCTTCCGCTCTGTCTATCTTTACAAGAAGGGGAATTTTTGTCATATTACCGATTATTATGGCTTCCCCTGGATTAAGCCCGGGAAGGTACTCCATAAGTTCCTGCGATAGGGACTCACTTGCCCTCTGAACATGTTTCTGATCTTCAGGTTCAACAAGTTTCAAAATTATCATATTGTTCATCTGTGATAGTATCTCTTTATCAAGCCCTTTAGGTCTCTGTGTAACAACGGTTATACCAAGTCCAAACTTTCTTCCTTCCCTTGCTATCCTTGCTATGTAATACTTTGATTCGGTGTTTCTTTTCTCGCCTGCAAGTATGTGAGCCTCTTCCACGACTATCATAAGAGGAAATGGAAGTCTTGACTGACCTTTCCTGACTGCCTTTTTTCTCTCCTCCAGAGCCCACCTGAGTATGTTAGATGCAATCGCATCAGCAACATCTTCATCAAGCTCAGAAAAATCAAATATGTTAACCATTCCAGGTTTTATATTTTCAATAAGAGGTGGAACACCAAGTTTTATGATGTGTCCCAGTTCAAGCTCTGCATCTTCAAGCTTGTTCAGTACTTCAAAAAGAGATTCATCTCTTGCTTTTCCTTTTAGCCTCTGTCCAAGCTGACTTTCAGGGTCTGAAATAGATTCTATTTTTTCTTTTAGCATCTTTAAAAAATCTGATGTTGTAATGTGAGCCTGCCAGTTTTCTGTTTTTGTTTCTCTAAGCTCCTGTAATAAACTTTCGTAAGCCATTCTAAAATATCTAAACTGCACATAGGCGTTCTGTTTTATCCCTATTAAAGATGCAAACTCTTTTGGCTTAAGTTCTGCAGGATTTATCAGAGGCTGAATGTGGTTAACAGCTGACTTTCCATTTCTTGTAAGTTTTGAGCGGGAATACTCACCGTGAAAATCAAATACAGCAACAGTTCCTCCTAAGTTTATTATGTTTTTCAGAAGAACAGATACTGTGTTTGATTTTCCTGCTCCCGTAACAGCAAGTATGGCAAGATGTCTTAAAACAATCTGCTCAATATTAATATAAACAGGAACTTCTTCTTTTTCCGAGAGAAGCCTTCCTATTCTAACAAACTTCTTGCTTCTTGCACCAAACACTTTTTTTAGAAGATAAGGATCAGCCTCATAAACCTCTGCTGCAGGAAGAGGCGGCGTTCTTGGAATCTGAAGGAAGATCTCATCTCCGGCCTCTATTATTTCGCCTAATATATGAACTTCTCCTCTGATTGTGTTTTCTTTTTCGGAAAACCTTTTTATACTTTCTGCCTGCTGTGTGGTTCTGATTGTGTCTGGAAGATAAGGATTATCCCTTTCCAGACTTTGTATCATTCCAAGGAGTTTTTTTTCTTTTCCTTCTTCTGTATAAAAGAGGGTAACAAACTGACCTATCCTTACAATACTGTCTGTGATGAAATTAACCCTGTTAGGTTTTGTAGATCCCACACAGATGCCTAACTGCCTCATAGCCTTAATCCTTAATCTAAATTATTTCTCAACCATTTATCATAATACAAACACCGAGCAAATAAAAATAATAAAAATTTAGTGTATACTGTTGCTTTTGTTATCATAAAAGAATATTTTTAGCTATAATTATAAAGAAAAAGGCGGTTAAGTTGAGCAAAACCGGAAAATTTCTTCAGGATCAAGAAGAGTTTGAAATAGAACAGGAACAAGCAGATATACATCCTTTCAGCCAGGTAAAGCCTAAGAAAAAAAAGAGATATATTATTATATTTCTTGTTTTTCTAACTATATTTGTTTATTCTGGAATTGGTTATCTGGTATTAAAAGATAAATCAAAAAATGAGGCTCTCCCTGAATCCCCAAAAAAAGAGATCAGGAAAGAACCACAAAACAGAGTAAAAACTCCTCAATTCAGTATTAAGCTAACTGGTCTGGAAAAAAGCTTGAACAATGCAATAGGATCTATTGATATACCTAAAGTCTCTTTTTTCAAAAAAAAGGAAAGCGGTATAGCAAGGTACAATTACTACTTGCTCAAAGCAAAAGAGAATGAAATAAAAGGAAAATACATAGATGCAATTAGCTTTTACAAAAAAGCATGGGAGATTGAAAAGAAAAATCCTGAAATACTTTACAGATTGTCGCTATTACACTTCAAAATAGGATACTATAAAGGGGCTGAAAAATATATTAAACAGTTTTTAAAAATTCATAAAAAGGATTTAAAAGGTCTTTTGCTCCTTTCAAAGTCTTATGAAAAAATGGGGAACTTAAAAAAAGCAAAAATTGTCCTTGAAGAAGCTTACTTTCTGTATCCTGAAAATAAAGATGTTCTTGAAAATTTAGGTAGGTTATATGAGAAAGAAAATGCTCTTATCATTGCAAAAGATATATATAAGATACTATCAGATATGGGGTATCTTGAAGGAAAGTTAGGTCTTGCAAGGGTTTACGAAAAATTAAATGATAAAAAATCAGCCCTGAAAATCTACAGGGAGATATACCAGGATCCAAACATTCCAGAAAGCCTCAGAACAAAGATAGAGAACAAAATAATCTCTCTTGAGTGATCAACCTATCTCACCGGACATATACAGATCTATTATGTTGCATATGGCATGCTCAAGGGTCAGGTGAACCTCCTGAATTCTTGCTGTTTTTTGGTGGTTGACTATAAAAGCGGTATCTACTATTTCTTTCAGTTTTCCCCCATCTTTACCTAAAAACCCTACAGTAAAAATACCTATGCCTTTTGCAACCTCTACAGCCTTTATAACATTCTGTGAATTTCCGCTTGTTGATATACCTATCAGTATATCGCCTTTTTTCCCTAAAGCTTCCACCTGTCTTGAAAAGATATGCTCAAATCCGTAATCATTTCCTATGGCTGTAAGGGCAGATGTGTCTGTAGTAAGGGCAATTGCAGGATAACCTTTTCTTTCCTTTTCAAATCTGCCTACTATTTCTGCAGCAAAATGCTGTGCATCAGCAGCTGATCCCCCGTTCCCGCATATTAAAACTTTATTACCCATATTCAGCCTTTTTGCAATAAGAATACCAAGGTTTAATATCGCCTCAGAATATTCATAAACAAAATCCCTTTTTAATCTTGCACTCTCTTCAAATATATTAATAATAAAGTCTTCCATTTTAAGCTCCTTGATTTTTTGTTAGATGATATTATAATATATACTTCCGCTGTGGAGGGTTGGCCGAGCGGACGAAGGCGGGTGATTTGAAATCACTTGAGGGTTAACAGCCCTCCGGGGGTTCGAATCCCTCACCCTCCGCCAATTATATATAATTTCCGGAAAAAATGGGACAGTTTAGTCATTAAGAAAAATATAATCTTCGCATAAGCAGGTATTATCAATATCCCGAAATATACCTATATTTCCCTATATTTCCCGAAATTTAAAAAACTACCTGTCCCAAAAAATGTAGAAATTACAATCACTTTTTTTTCTCCAAAAGAACCTGGAGTTTTGCAAATGGGGAGTCTGATTTTTTCTGTTTTTCTTCGCATTTGCACGGATTTTCATTTTTGTTTGAACCGCACACAGGACAGATACCCCTGCAGCTTTCGTCGCACAAAGCTTTCATAGGTGTCTGAACGAGTATTTCCTCCCTTAAAAGTTCAGACAGATTAAATTTTTCCTCATCTTCAAGATACCTTGCTATCAGATCATCTTCATGGAGCTCTCCACCCGCAAGTTTTTTCTTGGAGAGAAAAATATTACTTTTCCCTTCAAGATTCATATTAAAAGGCTCCAAACATCTATCACAGGACAGCTGAATATCACTTTTTATGGATAGTGATATAAGGTAACCATCTTTTTCTTTAAAAATAAAAAGATGGACATCAACATTTTTGCTTTTTGAACTGTACTCTGAAGGAAGGTCTAAACTCTTAAAAGGAACAGAAAAGTTTCTTTCTATGAAATTCTCATTTTTAAGCTCATTTTTCAGATTTATGTACACTGTCAATTTTATCACCCCTTGTAAAATTTTCGGCTTTAATTTATGCATTAATAATTTTAATTCAACCTTATAAGAAAAACCTGTGAAAACGGTTGAAAGATTTTTATTTGAACTGCAAATTAATACTATAAGGGAGGTGGAAAACCATGAAAAGGTTAAAGTATCTGATTGTTCTTCTTCTGTTTACATTTTCTTATGCCGGAAGTTACACGGATCTGTATCCGTATCTTGTTGATATAAAGGGTTGGAAAGGGGATAAACCTACAGGAAGTAAAATGTCTGGACCCTTTGGTACGGCGGTAACAGCACAGAGGAGTTATATAAAAGACAGTAAGAGTCTTGAGGTAACAATATTTAAGGGATCTATGGCTGCAGCCATGTTCGCACCTTTTACGATGATCACAGAGGTTGATACCCCAACAGAGTATGTGAAGGTTTTTAATTTTAAAGGTTTTAAAACCGGTCTTTCCCACAATAAACAGGAAAATTCAGGAGAGATTATTGTCTTTCTTGCTCCAGATGGGGTATTTTCTGTGAAATACTCAGGAATGGGATACAAAAAAGCCCTTGATCTTATTGGAAACTTTCCCCTTAAGGAGATCTCCAAGAAGCTTATGGAAATGTGATATTATAATTTTATGGTTTTAAACGACAGGAAGATTAAACAGCTTTTAAAAGAAAATGAGCTTGTTATAGACCCTATAGATGAGAAACAGATACAGCCTTCATCTGTTGATCTCAGACTTGGAAATGATTTTCTTATATACCC
>JALVEY010000116.1 GCA_027030485.1 Persephonella sp. | reverse complement strand
ATATTCCTAAAAATCTTGAATCTTTATTTATACAAATAGAACTATCTTATGAAAACCAGTTTAAAGATGTTGAAAATGCAGTTTCAATTATAAAAGAAACATTAAATCCAGAGAATCTAATATATAGTGCATGGTTTGATAAAAATTATGAAAACAAAGAAATGAAAGTATATCTGATTATTTTTAATTGAATTTTAAGAAATCATCAATCAAATGCAACTGTAATAAAAAATTACTATTAAATCTCTCCGTTTTTAATCTTCCTTCTAACTGTTTCGTAAATTGTTTCAAACTCTTGTGATATAAAATGTATAATATCCTGCTTTAGTCTCTTTTTATCAACTTTAGAGAAATCCTTACCTACAGCATAATACTCAGCTATAATGTACTTCTCTGCCAAACATTTAACAGCATCCTTGTACTCACACATAGTTTTATCCCTACTTTTTCATTTTTACTAAATAGATTAAAAGTTTTATAAGAACGAATAGTTCTAAATATTGAGCAAAAATTACAATCTGTTTAAAAAATTTAGAAACTAAATATCTAACTGTATCCAATATCAAACTATACAGTAGTAAAAAGATTAGAAGAATCTTATAGAAATTTTTATTTAACCTTATATAGCAACAAAAAAACATTAACAAATTTGAACATATCTATACTTAAGAAAACTGCACAAAGATTTGCATTGTAAGGATTTTCGTAACTTGTTTTAGCTTTAACTGATGGGAACTTATTTGTTAACTTTTTCTTTTATTCTGTCTTTGACTTTTTCTATGATAGGTAGATATATCTGCAGATC
Source organism: Persephonella sp. (assembly GCA_027030485.1). Classification (GTDB taxonomy): domain Bacteria; phylum Aquificota; class Aquificia; order Aquificales; family Hydrogenothermaceae; genus Persephonella_A. The sequence continues at coordinate 7,789 of JALVEY010000116.1, read as the reverse complement.
TTTAAATATTTTTTCTGCAACTTTCTCGTGATAAGTGTGTGAAGTCATATTTCTATCATCTATCATTTCAAGTAAATTTGTTGATTCTTCCTCCGTTAGATATCCTGCTGAAAAAAAATCTCTTATACAGCCCTTTGGAGATTTACAATCTATACCTGCATATTCATATAGAAAACTTTTTAATGTTTTCCACATTATCTCAACTGTAAACTCAAAACGCTGAATTGTTGAATCTCTGAAAAATGTATAATACTCATCTTCTTTATGTTTTAAAGTTTGTTCGTAAGCATTTTTTAATCTTTTTACCGCTTTTTCAAAATCTTCAATTCTTTTTTTCAGAGCCATCTTTTTCCTTTTTCCTTTATTATATCTTTTAAATAAGGAGCATTTTTTAGATCTATTATATCCACTTTGTAGGGCAGATTGCTTTCTTCAAGGATATATCTTAGTTGGGACAATTTTTTACTTATATCTTCGTCTGATTCAAACGCCAGATCTATATCTGAATATGGGGTATTTTTTCCTTCAGCCCTTGAGCCAAAAAGATACACCTTTACATCCTGATCTTTAAAAAACTCCCGTAAAAAATCCTTTAAATCTTTAACTGTTTTTATTTTTTGTGTTTTCATTAATAATTACCATCTATCATGTTTTCCCTTCGTATAATTATATTATCTTTTCCAAAACTGTCATCTGATTCAAAGAAACCACTGGAAATGATAAGATGTTTTTCGTTTTTTTTCTCTGTTTACAAAATAAAAAATTTGCCTGAGGTAAGTAAGTTTGTATCATTAGAACTAATTAGTAAATTTAAGGAAACTAACTGTTATTTTCTAAGGATTTTAATTTAAATTAATTTAAATTGAAAGTTAGGTTATAAATAATTATTATAAGATATAAGATTATATTGGTTGTAAAAGGAGAAATTGATATTTGGATATTATTGGGGACATTATTAAAGGAATAACTTCTTTATTTGTTATTTACTATTTTATTTACTATTTTCTTAAAGCCCTTATTTTTATAGTTAGACCATTTGGAAAATTTACATTTCTTAAAGCTCTTCTTTTTGTAGTTAGATCATTTGGAAAATCTACATATGAGATATTTATAAATAGAATCGTCCTTTCTCTAATTTTTGCTGTTCTTTTAAATTATCTATTTCTGTTTTTTACAGAGAATCATTTGTTATCCATTTTATTCGGATCATTTCAAAATGAAATTTTGCTGAGTTTTTTTGTATCTTTTGTTGTAATCTATTACATTTTTCCTCATGTATATATTATTTTTAGGTAGTATAAGAGGTAAAAATTTGAATTGAAACAGTTTAAAATAGGTACATCTATATTTTTTTCATAATATCTATTTTAATATTGATTATTAACTCAGTATAGACACCTCCTTTAATCCAATTTCCCTAACTCTTATATAAAAATAGGTTTCTTTGACCTTTTTCAAAAGATATATCCTTTGCAGTTTCCCAATCTGTTTTAAATATCTTTTTTTTATGACCTATATAAACTTCATCAAAATGGTATTTAAAGAAATCCAGCAACTCTAACGCTTTATTTTCCTCCATAAAACCGGGAGAATATTCAACAAATAACCAAAGATCTTTTAATCTTTTAAGGTTTTTTTCAAAACCTTTAAGTACTTCTAACTCATATCCTTCAACATCAATTTTTATAAAATTGATTTTATCAATACTGTTATTATTTACAAAATTATCTAAAGATATTTGTTTCACCTCTTCATATCTTTTAACAGAGATATCATCTCTGACTATAGAGTTATGTCCAGACGAACTTTCTGCCAGTGCTAACTTAATGAGTTTCTCTTCGTTTCCAACAGCGTACTTGTAAATCCTAATAACTTTTTTTAGATTGTTTATACAAACATTTTTCTTTAAATATCTGAAATTTATAGAAGATGGTTCAAAGGAATATACCTTACCTGTTTCCCCAACTAATTTACCAAAAAAAATAGAAAAACCACCCCAATGAGCTCCAATATCAAAAACAGTGTTCCCTTTTCTTATAATTTTTTTTATAAATTTGTCTTCTGGGGTTTCCACTCTTCCCCATGTTATAGGTCCTTTACTCCAATGATCCATAGTATTAACCAGCAAAAAGTAATCTTCGGATAACATTTTTACAACAAGATACTTATTTTTAATATCTTTTTCACCGATTTTGTAGATTAATTCTCTTAAAGGTTTATATTTTGAAAGATTTCCCCTTAAAAAAACTTTTAAAAATTTTTTCATAAATCCCTCTTAATTTGCTCTTGATGTTAAATAATTATACAAAACTTGTCTATATTGATTAAACCTTCTGTGACGGTTATATTATATATACAATTTTTGTGGTAAGAGGTTAAAATGGACAGTAGTGATATACAGCTTTTGCTAAGCCTCCAGAAGGTGGATCAGGAGATCTCAGATCTGGAAAAACTCATTAATCAGATACCAAAAGAGATAGAAAATCTTAAAAAACAGAAAGAAGAACTTGTTTACAAATTTGAGAAAGTCCACACAGACATAAAAAAGCTTGAATCCCTCAAGAGAGAAAAAGAGCTTGATATACAGTCTTACGAAGACAGGATACTGAAGATACAGGATGCCTTAGACAAAGTCAGAACAAATGAAGAGTACAAGGCGCTTTTAAGGGAAAAGGCTCAGGCTGAAGAATCAATAATGGAGATAGAAGATGAGATCCTTGTGATAATGGAAGATATAGAAAATCTTCAAAAAGAGGAAGAAAAACTGAAACAGATTTTAGAAAAAGAGAAAGAGGAAATACAGAAAAAGATAAAACAAAAAGAAGAACAGCTTGAACAGGTCAAACAAAAACTCCAGAAGATAAAAGAAGAAAGGGAAAATCTTATAAAGAGTATGAAAACCCCTCTCCTTTCAAAATATGAGATGATAAAGAAAAAAAGAGGAACAGCGGTTGCCGTTGTTGACAGCGACACATGTACAGGCTGTTATCTTATAATTCCTCCTAAGGTATATTCCTCCCTTGTAAAAGGAGAGAAACTTCTGACCTGTCCACACTGCGGAAGGTTTTTGATTTATCAGCCTAAGTAAACTGACCTGTAAGTTCTCTGCTGAGTTTTCCTGAGCATATCTCCTGAACTTCACCTGTCATCTTTATGTTCCAGTTTTCATCTATCTGGATTTTTAGAATACCTCCCGGCATTTTTACCGTAAGATTTCTGTTTGTCAGTCCTTTTTTGACCATAACAGAAGCAACGGCACAGGAGGAGCTACCTGAAGCAAGTGTATAACCTGCACCCCTTTCCCATATCCTGATCTCAACAAGATCAGGTGATATTACCTTTGCAAACTGAACATTAATTCTGTTTGGAAATATATCAAAGTTCTCTATAAGACTGCCGTACTCTTTAACTATGTTTTCATCAAGCTGATCAACAATAATAACGCAGTGGGGATTTCCTACAGACACGCAGTTTATCTCAAATTCTCTGTCTTTCACTCTGATCTTTTTTCCCAGACATTCCTTATCACCGCACAGGACAGGTATATCAGGAGCACTGAATACCGCTTTTCCCATATCAACAGTGATAAGCTTTGCCCTGCCGTCAACAAGTTCATCAACAGATGCCTGAACTATTCCTCCTTTTGTTTCAATTGAGAATTTTCTTTTCAGTGTGTACTCATAATCGTACAGAAATTTTGCAAATATTCTCAGCCCGTTTCCGCTTTTTTCAGCTTCTGAACCGTCAGGGTTGAATATTCTTAGACCAAAATCAGCCTTTGATGAATGGGTTTTCAGTAAAATCCCATCTGATCCTACTCCGTAATGAACGTCGCAGATCGTTTTTACAGCATTTTCATCAAGAACAAAATCTATCCAGTCCTCATCTAAACATATATAATCATTCCCAAGTCCGTGAAATTTTGCAAAAAAGTTCCTTTCCATAACTCCTCCTAAAGAAGCAGTTTAATGTTTTTAATTAATATCTGTTTTACATTCTGAAGGTCAACATCGCCAACAAAGTCTGATATGTTGCAAACAGGTATATCCTTTATACCACAGGGGAGTATTTTTCTAAAAAAATTTTTGTCCACATTAACATTGAGGGATATGCCGTGGTAAGAGACAAACCTTGAAACCTTTATTCCCACAAAACCTATCTTTCCTTTGGGTGTAAAAACCCCCCTGTATCTGTCTATTCTGAACCCATTTATACCAAACTCCTGAATTGTTCTTATCATAATTTCTTCTAAAATCCATACAAAATTTTTTACTGACCGTTTTTTCCCTTTCAGATAAACAACAGGATAAACAACTATCTGACCTTCCCCATGAAATGTTATGCTTCCTCCCCTCTCAACAGTGTACACAGGAATATCTTCTGGAATATTTATAATATGCTCTTCTTTTGAGGTTTTTCCAAGTGTGTAAACAGGAAAATGTTCTGTTATAAGGATTATGTCCTCACTATCCGGTTTTTTTACCTTCAGATCAAACAAATTTTTTTGTATCTCTAAGGCGTCTTTATAATTAGTTTTTCCAATGTCTAAAATCTTCATGATAAAATTATATTAAAAAAGGGCTGGCAGATGCTCAGAATAGAAAAAAAGGTTATTGATCAGATAAAAAAGCAGGGAGAAGAAGGTTATCCTTTTGAGATCTGCGGATTTTTAATCGGAGAGATAGATTACTCTAACAGCACAAGAACTGTTTTTGAGGCGTTTCAGGTTGAAAATAAAAACAAAGAAAGGGCAAATGATAGATTTGAGATAGATCCAAAAGATTATCTTAAAGCCGAAGAGTATGCAGAAAATAAAGGATTAACTATCGTTGGAATTTACCACACCCACCCTGATCATCCAGACAGACCTTCACAGACAGACCTTAGATTTGCCCAGCCTGACATGTCTTACATAATCCTTTCTGTAAAAAACGGAAAAGCTGATAACTGGAGAAGCTGGGAGCTAAAAGGGGATAGTTTTGAAGAAGAAGATGTGGAGATTATTTAATTCTTTCCAGTTTAATATCAATCTTTCCGTCTATCTCTATCTTTTCAGGAAGTCTGCTGTTTTTTGAAAGTTTTAATATTATTTTTTTTACCTTTTTGCTTTTTAAAGGGTATATAAAAACGGTATCTCCCTTTTCCTCTATTCTGTAAGGAAAGTCAGGATCTTTGTCTGAATCAGGTTTTTTACCTTCTTTTATGTATTTTACTATTAGAGGTAGCCATGGTTTTTTCTCTTCTATCTGTTTATTTTTATAAATCTTTTCTTTTTTGTTCTCTTTTTCATAAAGGTAGTATCCGCTGTTATTAGCCTCAAATCTGAATGTGTAATTGTAAATCCATCTTAAGCTTTTGTATGTTTCTCCTTTGACCAGTATCCTGTCTTTTTCCAGACTGAATGTGATCTCACCGACAGGAATAAAATAAACATAAGCCTTGTAAACTCCCTTTTCGGCGTATGTTGTAAAAAAACAGATCAAAAACAGGAATACAGACAGAGCTGTCCTTCTCATTTTCACCTTCAGGATTTTTTATTTAAGGATATGAAAAAAAGGGGCAGAAATCCACCCCTTTATGTGATGTTAGATTAGCCGCTTACTACGACGTTTTGAGCCTTTTCGCCTTTGTCCTCTTTAACAATGTCAAACTCTACTCTCTGTCCTTCTTCAAGGGTTTTGAAACCTTCTCCCTGAATGGCTGAGAAGTGGACAAAAACATCTCCCTGACCGTCATCTCTTGTGATGAATCCGTAACCTTTCTTTGAGTTGAACCATTTTACTGTACCTGTGTGACGCATTACTTAAAATCCTCCAAAATAAATTTAACTTTTTTGAAGCGTTTAAAGACCCGTTTGAGCGCTCTTTGGAAGGGATCCCTCCCCGAGACTTTAAACAACTTCAGCAATAAGTATGTGCCTTTTTTGGTATATTGTCAATACTGATTTGCACAAACTTTGTTCACTATCTACCACCTGCACCACCTCCTCCAAAACCACCGCCTCCTCCAAAACCTCCTCCTGCATACGATTTTGATGACTGCAGTTTGCTCAGGTTTAAAGATGTGGTTCTGTATATCCTGTGAAAGCTTATTCTTGACTTTCTGCTGATCTCAATCTCCGGAATGTCTATATTCAGCTTTTTCATAGCTTTTTCAACCTTTTTTGCAGCACCTAAGGCAGTAGCATAAACAAGCCATTTTTTCCATATGACTATGTCCTCAGGGCTGTATTTTTTCAGCATCGCAAGGTCTGAAAGGAAATTTTTGAACGCATCCCACTGGAGTTTTTCCATATACTTCATTCCTTTCCATCTTCCTAAAAACTGTGTTGGGGTGAGCAAAATCGCTGTAAACTGTGCTGAAAGGGTCAGAGAAAGGATAAATAAAGGATAAAGATCAATATCGTTAAACATCCTTTCTGCATTGGAAATCAGATAAAAAACAGAAAATCCTCCTGTAATTACAATTATGAAAATGGCTAAGATCCTGAATATTACCTTTCCTCTGTAGTCTATATACTGGGAAATTATTTTTTGATCTTTGTATTTAAAAAGCCTGTCCATCATGGTTTTTAATATTTTAAGGGTGGTTTTGTTTTTTTCTGAATACAGTCTTTTTACTTTGTTTTCCAGTACTGCACTGCTGAATATTTTATTATCAGGATCCAGCGTAAACTGTTTTAGAAAACTTATTACCAGCTTTTCGTAGCTTTCTTCAACATTAGAGTCTATTATCTCTATCTGAAGGTCTGTATCATAAGGTTTAATCTGTATCTTTCCTTTCAGGTGTAGGTCAAGAAGTGTGGAGTAAAATCCATTTTCATCTCCTACGGCTGCGTCCCCATTAAAAACCATATTGACGATATATGGCTTTTTTTTCTCATCTGGAATAAAACTGAGGAATTTGGGGACTATAAAACTTTTTTCCCTGCCGAACTTCCGGTAAAAAAAGTATAAAAATGCAGGGAAAATAAAAACAAAACCGGTAAACATCATTTTGATCAGATCAAAAAATTTTTTATGGAGATTTTTGTTTGCCTCAAATGTCAGCCCGTAAACATCAGAGTAGTTCCTGTAAAAGCCTGACAGATCAAACCTGTGGGCGAGTATCTCCAGCTCAACAAGACCGTTTTGTTTTGCTTTTCCTTTTATTATCCAGCCTTTTTCTGTTTTTTTTACTGAGTGTTCAGGTATGTGGGGAAATATCTCTAATACTCTTCCCATAGGATCATCTATCACTATTTTTATGTTTGTGTAAGGGATATGTTTTTCCCCAAGTTTCAGGTTTATATGAACAAAGTTTTGATCAGCCTCAACAGGAGGATAGATGATGTATTCTATCTTTAGATTGTAAAAACCTGCTGTGAAGTAGTCAGGCTTTACTATCCCTATCTCATTTTTGTAAGCTTTTGATAAAACAAGGGATTTTGAGGTGCTGTTCTCAATCTCTCCGTGTATGTTTCCCCTGTAATCCTTTACATACCAAGGGTATTCTGATTCTGCAGAAACAACCTGAATAAAGGGACTGCCGAGTTCTTCTTTGTATGCTACAGGTGCATCCCAGTATCTGAAAAGCATTCTGTATCTGTCAGATCTTTCAACTCTGTATGTGTAAATCTCTTTCAGATGTAATTTTTCATCTACCGTTAAATAGGCTTTGTAGTCTGCTGTAAGATCGTGGAAAAGAAGTCTGAGATCCTTAAAATAAGCAAAGTATAAACCTGTTAACCCGATGAAAAGGGTTATAAACATTAAGATCTTAAACTTTTTTTGTTCTGTCATCTTTTCCA
>JALVEY010000115.1 GCA_027030485.1 Persephonella sp. | reverse complement strand
TATCCGTTTATACTTACCCTGATTATCGCTATCTTCTGTTTTGCCTGATCTGTTCTATCAATGATCCATTCTAAAACTGGGGTTTGAACCCTTCCTGCAGAAAGCCAGTGTCTGTGGAGTTTCTGCTGTATGTACTGGGATATGGTAAATCCTATCCATCTGTCTGCTATTCTTCTTACAAGCTGTGCCTTTACCAGATTTACATCAAAATCCCTGTAGTTTTGCAGAGCTTCTAAAAATGCCCTTTTTGTTACCTCATGAAACTCTGCCCTTTTTATGTTGTAGTTGTATGGAAGAGAGTTAAGATAAAGATCGTAGCTTATTTTCTCCCCTTCAGTATCAGGGTCTGTTGCTATAAATATCTCATTAACCTCAAGATCAAGCTCTCTGATGCTGTTTATTATCTGTTCTTTAGACTGATCTATCGGTTCAAATATAGGAACAAGGTCGCCATTTTTCTTAACCCCAAAATAGTATTCCTCTTTGTTCAGATCGTAAACATGCCCTTTACTTGCAACAATTGTTAAAAATCTTTCCCCGATGGCTATCTCGTAAGCATCAAGATTTTTGAGCTTTCTTCTAAGGGGTTTTCCAAAAAAGTTTGCTATCGTTCTTGCTTTATTGGGAGACTCAACAATAACAACCGTTGTTAAGAATGACTGTCTTTCTTCCTTTATAAACTCACCTGACAGAACCTTTTTTACCTTTTCCCTGTCCTGATCTATCTTTTTCAGAATATCCTGAAGATCAACCTGATCAACAGGCTTAAACTGTATGTCTTCGCTGAACCATCTTACTTTTTTTTGCAGGGAGTAAAATGCCTTCTCATCATCAACAAGAAGGTATGCAAGACCTTTTGTTAAGCCTCCTGCGTAAAGCCTTGATGTTCTCCCTGATGCCTGTATGTATCCTGTAACGTCTGCGGTTGTCAGAATGAATGTATCCCCTTCCTTTCTTAAGGTTATCTCAGGAGACTGCTGGACAGCCGAGAACACCTCCGGTTTTTCAATAAGGCTTTTCACATATAGCTGTATTTTTCTCATCTTTTCAAGCTTTTCAGGTTCAAGCTTTTCTGCTGGAATAAAAGCATATATCTTCAGGTAGTTTATGTAGTCATAAAGCTGTTTTATCTGGAGAGGGTCAAGAAGTTTCTTTCTTGCAAGGAATGGGGTTAGGGACAGCATAAAGTAGTAAAGGTGTACAAATTCCTCCTCAAATCTGATGTTAAACTGTAGCTTTGGAACGCCCACAAAAACGGCGTATCTGATAACATCAGGAAGATCTACTCCTCTTGCAAGTGGGTTTCTGTAGCTTGCAAAACCTACAGCAACCTGAATTTTCCCTTCCCTGTATTCATCAATTCTGTCCATAAGCTCTTCATAGGAAACAGCTGTTATACCGTTTTTATTCAGAAATTCCACATATTTTTCAAGGGTTTCCTTTGTTTCTGACGAGGAGAGAAATGCCAGACCACCTTTCCCTAATCTGTTGATAACCTCAATACTCTTTTTCCACACATCTTCAGGTTTTTCGTATATATCCTCAATGTTTCTCAGCGTCAGGGACGGTCTTCCAACCTCAAATCCCAAAAGCTCCCTGAACAGATTTACCCTTTTTGATCTGGGGTTTGATGTGGCAGAGGAAACTATCAGAACACCTTTTCTTTTTTCTGCTATTTTCTGGACTTTTGACTGCCAATGCTGTAGAAGTTCAAAATCTTCCTCTGTAGGCTGTCCTTTTTTAAAAAGGTTTTGTTTGAAGGTGATAAACTTAAGTGTGTATTCAATATCTTCCTGAGAAAAACCTAAAAGCATAAGTACCTTGTCTATATTTTTTGCTGTTTTCAGAATGCTGTCAACATCATCAACAAAAACAAGACCGTACTCTCCCTTTGGTATTATGTCTATATTTTTATACAAAAACATAGTTGTTGTTAGAAGAATTTTAAAATCATTATTTTTTATCCTATCTTTCAGTTCTTCCTGTTTTTTCTTTGTTTTTGCAAATTTTGATGTGTACGCAATTATATCCTCTTCAGAAACCCCGAAGGATACAAGCCTCTCGTGTGCCTGATTAACAAGCATCTGTGTTGGAAATATAAGATAGGATTTTTTATTCTCTTTATCTTTAAGATACTTTGATAAAACAAGTCCGAATGTTGTTTTTCCTATTCCTGTAGGGGCAAGAAGTGCGTAGGATATATTAAGGAAAAACCTTGTTGCCCATGTTTCCTGAATAGACCACAGATCATTTTTTATAATATCCCTGAAAAACCCTTTAAAGTCCTTTACCTTGCTCCACAGCTGGCATACATCAATGAACTTTCCGTACCCTAAAAGATCACACAGATCTTCCCGTGGAACCTCTTCAGGAAGGCAGTTTTCACACACAAGACCTTTAAAGAGCCTTTCAGAGCTTATATCCCCTCCGCAGTTTGGACACATATTTTTGTAAATAATAGGTATAACCTTTTTTTCCATTTTACGCCCCTGTTTTCAAAAATAAAAAAAGCGGGCATAAAAGCCCGCCAATTTACTCAATACCTTTCATCTGTAGGAGCTCTTTTATCTCATGTAACAGCTGTGCCGGATTTCTTATAGGATAGGTAAGACCGTCTGCAACCTCTTCTCCAGACAGACCTTTTATTGTTATTCCGGAAAGTTTTTCCTTCAGGGCGTCTGCATTTTCAACAGGATATTTCAGACCTTTGCTGTGCTTGAGAACTGTGTAAGCCCATGGTGCCTCACAGACCTGAACAGCTTTAGCAGACATTTCCCTGCAGAACTCAAGGAGTGTCTGTGCTTCCTGACCTTCTTTAACAAGCTTGTAAGCAAGTTTTGCAACACCTCCTGCAGTGTGAACCCTGAGCTCTTTCTTCTCCTCTTTTGTAAGCTCATCCATATGTTCAATCTTAAACATGGCAGCATTTGGATCGGCTCTAAGAATGTTTCTTACAGTATTTCTTGTTAATCCCACAATTTCGGCTATCTCTTCCTCTGTTTTCAGGTACTCCTCCCTGAGAACTATGGCAAATGAAGCTCTTGCAAGAGATGGAAGCCATGTTAATGTTCTATACTCTGCAAGCTTGTGAAGTCCTCCCAAAAGATCAATAGCTTTGAAAAAAACCCTTGCAACAAGATGTTCAAGATCCTGCTCATTAACAGGTTTTGATGTTATTAGTACTACCATTTTACACCCTCCTTATTTTGTTTTTACTTTCCTATCGGTCCCAGTATCCTGACAAGACCTGTATCTGTTATCTCAAGGTAATGTGTTCTTGTGTCGTGTCCTGACATTCTACATCCATCAATTCTGAAAAGCCTTACAATCTCCCCTATTTCCTTTTTGTAAAGCTTTGCCTTAAACGATGAGTCAATAAGCTCTTTTGCCAAAACCATAGTTCCGTCAACAATATGTCCAACAGCATATCCTCCTGCAGCTTCTGCGGTAAGCTCCTCATGGCCGCTTCTTTTCTGGGAGACAAAAAGGGCTGTCTGGTACCACTTTTTCATAAAGTTAAACAGCCTTCTTACAATTCCCCTTGCCATCATCTCTTTATTTTCAAACAGACCTGTGACAGAGTCTATTACCGTGAACTTTATGTGGTAAGTTTTTATGGCGTAAGCAAGGGTTGCAAGAAGATCAGGAAGATTTTCCCTTAATGTTGAGTGTGATGCTGCATCTATAAGTATCACATTGTCCTCAAATTCATCAAAATTGTATCCCATCGCTGAGGCTCTCAGCTTGATAGATGCTATAACAAAGTTCGCAGGAGACTCTACAGTAATGAATGCGACTTTATGTCCTTTCCTTGCCTGTTCTACCGTAAACTGTTCAACCATAAGAGATTTTCCTGTATCATTTACACCTGTGATATTAAATACTGAGTAAGCAGGTATTCCCCCAAGAGGTTTTTTTACTATCTTGCCGTTTTCAGATTCAACAACAAAAAACAGATCATCAAGTCCTTCTATACCTGTTGGAATACCGTAGATTTTTGGAGCTTTTTCAAGGGCTTTACTTCCTGTGAATATACTCTCTTTTACTACTTTAGGTTCTCTGTACTCATGAACCCTTTCTCCCTCCTCATGAAATTTTGGATCTTCAGCCAATGTTTTCCCTCCTTTATGGTTGTTTTACAGTTATTAAGATATAATCATTCTAAATACTGTCAATACTTATTCTTCGTAGTATTCAGCTCCCCCGTGTTTTGTTTCCCATACAACCACTTTCTGGAGGGTTGGGTATTTTTCTTTTACTTTCTGGTATATATATCTGGCGACATTTTCAGCACTTGGTGAAAAGTCGTATACCTCATTCATACATTGGTAATCTGGAAGAATCTGGTCTAAAAATCTGTGTATCTCAACAAAATCAAAGCCCATTCCCCCTTTATCTAACTTTTCTGCTTTTATAAAAAGCTCAACCTCCCATGTATGTCCATGAAGCGGTTCAGGTTTTCCGTGGTAATCTGTCAGGTAATGGGCAGCCTGAAACTCTCTTTTTACCCTGATTATGTAAGGCATTACTTTAAGGTCTCCTTTCCTTTTTTGTAGTCCCAGTATATGCTGTCTAAAAGATCAGACAGCCTATCAGAAAAATTTTCTGCCATCTCATCAACCTTTGGATTGTCTATAACAATGTCCCACAGATAAGGATTATTCCCGACAATCCCTGTTCCATCTCCAAGGTCGTATATAACAAGATTCACAATGGATAAAGGGGATATCTGGGGAGCAAGAGAAAGAATATCTTCAAGCTGTTTTTCATCAACCATCTGAATTAAGAACAGATTTTCTTCAGAGCTTATTTTGATAATTTTTATGTTGTTTTTCTCTGCTTTTTTTTGCAGTAAATTCATATACTCCTGAGGTTTAATGTGGGGATAGGCTTTTTCCAGTAAAACGGCTGATTTGACTGTATTTACAGCAAGACTGTAAACAAAGATATAAACAAAAATGAGGGTGGCTCCAATTCCGAAGCTTGTAATTATGATAAAAGGCCAGTTTTTTTTCATTTATTTTCCTGCTGTTTCTGTTTTTCTTTTTCCTCGTTGTAGCTTGCTTTAATAGCCAGAGCCCATATAAGACCTACGGTAATAACCATAAAAGAAAAGAAAATAATCCCTGCCAATTCCCACCAGTTGTTTTCCATCTTTATCACCTCCTTTATCTAATTCTACCATATTACTGGTTAGTATTTATTAACCTTGTTTGTTATATAATTTTTTTAAAAACATCTATATACAAAAGGTGCAAAATGGAAAAACTTGCAATAATTATGGTCTTTTTTGCACTTCTTGTTATTGCCGGAATAATAATCGGGATGAAGAAGTGATTATTAATAGAATTCTAAAGTATAATAATATTTACTTTTAATCATTATTATAAGGAGGAATACATCTGATATGTTCAAAGTTCTTGTTACAGATCATATATCAAGCAAAGGTCTGGATATTCTGAATTCTGATCCGGAGATAGATTTAGATTACCAGCCTGAGATAAGGTGGGAAGAACTCCTTGAGATTATAGGAGAGTTTCATGCTGTAATAACACGGAGCAGAACGCCTGTAACTGAGGAGCTTCTTGAAAGGGCAAAAAATCTTAAGGTTGTTGGAAGAGCCGGTGTAGGCGTTGACAATGTTGATCTGGAAGCCTGCTCCAGAAGGGGAATTCTTGTGGTAAACACACCGGGAGCAAATACAATAGGTGCTGCAGAGCTTACAATAGCACATCTTTATACCGTTTTGAGAAAACTTCACCTTGCCCACCAGTCTATGATGAATGGTGAGTGGAACAGAAAGAAATTTATGGGTGAGGAACTGGACGGTAAGGTCGTTGGTATTGTGGGTCTTGGTAATGTTGGGTCACAGGTTGCAGTAAGATGTAAAGCTTCAGGGGCAACAGTTATAGCCTATGATCCATATATTCCGAGAGAAAAAGGCGATAGACTTGGAGTGGAACTTGTTGATACCCTTCATGAGCTTATCAAAAGGTCAGATATTATATCCCTCCACTGCCCCCTTACTGAAGAAACAAGGGGAATGATAGGAGCTAAAGAGTTTGAGATCATGAAAGATGGTGTTTATTTTATAAACTGTGCAAGGGGCGGTATAGTTGATGAAGACGCCATGTATGAATATATGAAAAAAGGAAAGTTTGCCGGTATCGGTCTTGATGTTTTCGGAAAAGAGCCTCCCGATGACAGAATAAGAAGACTTTTTGAGTTCCCGAATATAAGCCTTTCTCCCCACATTGGTGCAAACACTTACGAATCTCAGGATAAAGTTGCTGTTAAAATAGCCCAGCAGGTGATCGCTGCCCTTAAAGGACAGTTTGTTGAGGCAGCTGTAAATGCTCCCTTTACCATAACAGAAGGTTTTGAAAACATAAAAGCCTTTCTCCTTCTTTCAGAGAGGCTTGGAAGTTTCCTGACCCAGTATGCAGGGGGAAATTTCAAAGAACTTAACGTTGAAGTTAGGGGATCTATATCCCAGCATATAAAACCTATAACAGCATACTTACTGAAAGGTTTCCTTGAACCTATACTTGACAGACCGGTAAACATAATTAATGCACCATTTTTAGCAAAAGAAAGGGGAATAAACATTGTAGAATCTTCAAGGGAAGAAGGTCTCGTCTTTAAGGATTTTATCAAAATAACAGCGGTGGAGAACGGCAGGGAACATATAGTCGGTGGAACAGCGTTTTACGGCCAGATCCCCAAAATAATGCTTGTGGACGGATACTGGATAGATATAGACCCTGAAGGTGTTATCCTTATGTTTGAGAACAAAGATGTTCCCGGTGTAATAGCAAAGGTAGGGGAGATACTTGCAAGGCATAAAATAAACATAGCAGGATTTAGACTGGGAAGACTTGAGAAAGGGAAAATAGCCCTCGGTGCACTCCAGCTTGACGAGAAAGTTAATGAGGTCATACTTGAAGAAATTCAGGATGTACCAGAAATACTTAAAGTCAAACAGATAATATTAGGAGGTTAGAGGTGTCTGAGAAAAAGATAAAAATAGCTATCGCAGGGGTTGGAAACTGTGCAAGTGCTTTAATTCAGGGTATTTACTACTATAAGGAAAAGCAAGATATTGAAGCAAGCGGTCTTATGCATGAAGATATAGGCGGATACAAGCCGTGGGATATAGAGGTTGTTGCAGCATGGGATATTGATGAAAGGAAGGTTGGGTACGACATATCTGAAGCTATATTCAACCCTCCAAACTGTACAACCGTATTTCACAGAGATGTTCCAAAAACAGGTGTTAAAGTAAGAAAGGGAAAAGTTCTTGATGGATTTCCTGAGCACATGAAAAACTACCCTCCTGAGAATGCGTTTGTTTTATCAGATGCGAGAGAGGACAGCGTTGATACAGTTGCTAAGGTTTTAATGGAAAGCGGAGCTGATGTTCTTATAAACTATGTTCCTGTTGGTTCAGAAAAGGCAGCAAGATACTACGCAGAGGCTTGTTTAAAAGCAGGTGTTGCCTTTATAAACTGTATGCCGACATTTATAGTCTCAGATGATGAGTGGGCTAAGAAATTTGAATCTGAAGGTATTCCGGCTGTCGGAGACGATATAAAGTCTCAGGTTGGGGCAACAATAACACACAGGGTTTTAACCCAGCTTCTTTTAGAAAGAGGAGTAAAAATAGACAGAACGTACCAGCTTAATGTGGGCGGAAACACAGATTTTCTGAATATGCTTGAAAGAAGCAGGCTTTCAACTAAGAAAAAGTCCAAAACGGAAGCTGTGTCTTCACTAATACCTTATGGAATGGATCCGAGAAACATACATATAGGACCTTCAGATTATGTGCCGTGGCTGAAGGACAAAAAGGTAGCATTTATAAGATTAGAAGGAAGGCTTTTTGGAGATGTTCCTATGCATTTAGAGCTCAGGCTTGATGTTGAAGACTCTCCTAACAGTGCAGGTGTGGCAATTGATGCTATAAGGTGTGCCAAGCTTGCACAGGACAGAGGTGTAGGGGGACCTCTGTACTCTATATCTGCCTACACAATGAAACACCCTCCCATACAGTATAAAGACTGGCAGGCAAGAGAAATGGTTGAAGAATTTATAGCAGGTATCCGAGAAAGATAATATAAAAACTTCAGGAGGATTCCTGTGAAAAAAATAACTGCTTTGGCTTCAGTAGGGCTTATTTCGTTCTCAGCTTATGCTGTTCCAGGGGTAGATGGGGAGATCTCAGCAGGATACATAAAACAGGACATAAGCGGATGGGTAAAATACCAGGGTAATGAAGTAGATGTTGATAATGATCTGAAGATAGGTTCTGAAAACTCATTTTTTTTAAAGGCAAAACTTGAACACCCTATTCCTCTTCTTCCAAACATTAAACTGATGTATGAAAGAATGAGATTTTCAGGTGACGGAAGGGTTCAAAGAAGTTACACATTTGGTAATGTGACTGTAAGAGTAAATGAAAGGGTTCAGACTAAACTTGATTTAGACCATTATGATTTTGTTCTTTTTTACAATCTGCCTTTTATAAACATGCTTCAGGTTGTTGATGGTGAAATAGGCATAAATATTAGAGTTATAGACTTTTACGGCAAAGTTAGGAATGTTGACAGAAATCAGGAAGACTCAACATCTTTTCTTGCACCAATCCCTATGATTCACGGATCACTTGAGATAAAACCGGTTGATCTTTTCT
>JALVEY010000114.1 GCA_027030485.1 Persephonella sp. | reverse complement strand
TTAGACGGAAGTTATTCAGTAATGGCCATAACACACCTTGCCCTTTTGACAGGAAACATCGGGAAGGAAGGGACAGGACTGATACCCCTTAGAGGACAGAACAACGTACAGGGAACGTGTGATATGGGCTGTCTTCCATACTTTGATCCAGATTACAGAAAACCTTCTGAAATAGGCCTTATGACACCTGATATTATAGATGCAATACTGGAAGGGAAAATAAAAGCCATATACAACATAGGTGAGGATATAGCCCACATACACCCAAACCAGAACAAGGTTCACAAAGCCCTGAAAGAACTTGAGCTTTTGATAGTAAATGAGATATTCCCAAACGAGGTCACAAAGTATGCAGACATAATATTTGGGGTAAAAAGTGCTTACGAGAAGGAAGGGGTTTATATTAATGCAGAAAGGAGGCTTCACCTTTCCCAGCCTATTTTAAAAACAGATCTTCCTGACGACTGGGAAGTTCTGAACCAGATTGCAAACAAGATGGGTATAAAAACCAATTACCAGAAAACACAGGATGTATGGGATGAAGTTAGGATTGAAGCTCCCGAGAGATTTTCAGGGGCAAGCTATGAAAAGCTAAAAGAAAACAGACTTAGAGGTCTCCAGTGGCCTGTAAAAGAAAAAGATACACCGATACTGCATACGCAAAAGTTCAGGACAGAAGACGGATACGCCAGATTTTCCTACAAACAGTGGGAAGAAAGGGGTATGGTAAAGGAACTTCTTGAAAACAGGAACTTTGATGATTTTTATCTTACAACAGGGAGAAACCTGATCCACTACAACAACGCTGTTCAGACAAAAGAATGCCTTTCTTTAATATCAAAGATAAGTGAGGATACATTATTCTTAAGTGAGTATGATCGGGAAAAACTTGGCTCTCCAGAAAAGGTTATTTTAAGATCAGATTACGGAGAGACAGAAGTTCTTCCTGTAAAATACGTCAGCTGGCTTAAAAAAGGAACGGCATATACAACATTCCATTTTGCAAAAAGCAAAATAAACTTTTTGTTTGGGGACGAGGCGGACATATTCGTTAAAACAGCCAGATTTAAATCTGTGAAGGTAAAAATCATTCCTGTTCATTAAAAAAAAGTAGCTATATTGGTAAAAATTTCTCTCTTAAAGAAACAAACCCTTTAACAACGGCAACAGTTAATATTCCGATAAAAAGCCCTATCAGGATCTCCCCTAAAAACGGAATTAATCTCTCAGATACATGATGGAAAAACTGCACATTATGGGCAAATATACCCCCTCCTACAGCAAGCATGGCAACAGTTCCTACAACAGACAGACCTTTTATAACATAAGGCAGTGATCTGACCAGAAAAATCCCTAACTTTCTTAAAAAACCATCGTATTTCTGTATCAGTGAAAGACCAAAATCGTCCATTCTGACTATTAGAGCCACAAGACCGTAAACTCCTACAGTGGCAATCAAAGCTATAATAGAAACTGTTGCAACCTGAACCCCAAAAGGTTTATCCTGAACTGTAGAAAGGGCGATTATGATTATCTCCAATGACAGTATAAAATCCGTTATAATAGCAGATCTGATCTTTTCCTTTTCTGTCATTTCTTCTCTGTTTTCTCTCTTTTTGTTTCTCCAGAATAAAAATTCAAGTACCTTTTCAGCCCCCTCATAGGACAGATAAATCCCCCCAATCAAAATCACAGGTACAATAAGAGATGGGGCAAAATAACTGAAAAGAAAAACAAAAGGCAGTATTATCAGCTTATTTATGAATGATCCTTTAGTTATAGCCCATATTACAGGAAGTTCCCTTTCGCTTGCATAACCTGACGCTTTCTTTGCATTTACAGCCAGATCATCAGCCAGCAGTGCCGATGTTTTTTGCGTGGCAACCTTTGTAGCAGAAGCAAGATCATCCATTAAAAGTGCCACATCATCTAAAAGAGCCAGCAATCCTGCAGCCAAAATTCCCCCCTGAAATAAATTTATAAAAGATTAAGATCTTTGTGTGAAAAAAGAAGGAAAAAGTTTATTTTTCTTTTATTATCTTTCTTAAAACCATCGGCAGAATACCCCCGTTTTTGAAATACTCAACATCAACCACAGTATCAAGTCTTGAGATAACTTTAAACTCTATAACCTTACCGTTTTCCTTTTTTGCTCTGACTGTAAGCTCCTTTCCGGGATAAATGTCCTGAACTCCGGTGATGTCGTATATCTCAGATCCGTCAAGACCAAGCTCTTCCCAGCCTTCGCCTTCCCTGAACACAAGGGGTAAAACACCCATACCAACAAGGTTTGATCTGTGAATTCTCTCAAAGGATTTAACTATCACAGCCTTCACACCAAGAAGCTTCGTTCCTTTTGCTGCCCAGTCCCTTGATGATCCTGTTCCGTATTCTTTTCCTCCCAATACAATAAGAGGAACTCCTTCTTTCTGATACTCAACGGCTGCGTCATAAACGAACATCTCTTTTTTCTCAGGAAATTTCAGGGTATATCCACCTTCTTTTGGGGCAACAAGTTTATTTTTGATACGGACGTTGGCAAATGTTCCCCTTACCATAACCTCATGGTTTCCCCTCCTTGCCCCGTAAGAGTTAAAATCCTCAGGCTTAACCCCGTGCTCTATCAGATATTTACCGGCAGGGTAGTCAGGGGGTATTTTTCCTGCAGGTGAGATATGATCTGTGGTCACAGAATCCCCTAAAAGCTCAAGAACCCTTGCACTTTTAATGTCTGACGGGGAAACCAGATCAACGGTAAACCCTTCAAAGTATGGAGGTTTTCTTATGTAAGTTGATTTTGGATCCCACTTAAATGTTTCCCCTGTCGGAGCTTTTAGCTCTTTCCAGAACTGATCCCCCTCAAGTACGCCGGAATACTTTTCTTTAAAGATCTGGGGATCTAATACCTTTTCCATTATCTGTTTTATCTCTTTTTGTGAAGGCCATATATCCTTAAGGTACACAGGTTCTCCGTTTGGATCTTTTCCGATAGGTTCTGTGGTGAGATCTATGTCAGTTCTTCCTGCAACGGCATAAGCCACAACAAGAGGAGGAGATGCGAGATAATTTGCCTTCACATCAGGGTGAATCCTTGCCTCAAAATTTCTATTTCCTGAAAGAACAGCAGCAACAATAAGATCGTTATCTTTTACAGCTTTTTCAATCTGGGGGTGAAGAGGTCCGCTGTTTCCTATACATGTTGTACAGCCGTAGCCAACAATATGAAACCTGAGTGCCTCAAGGTAGGGAAGAAGGTCTGCCTTTTTCAGGTACTCCTCAACAACCCTTGATCCCGGTGCAAAAGATGTTTTAACAAAAGGCTTTACCGTAAGACCTTTCTCAACAACCTTTTTTGCAAGAAGACCGGCAGCTATAAGAACAGAAGGGTTTGATGTGTTTGTGCAGGAGGTTATTGATGCGATGACTACAGATCCGTCTCCAATTACCACCTGTTCACCATCAATATCAATCTTCGCCACTTTTTTTCCTTTGTGTATTCTGCACTGCCCTACCTCCATATCCTTACCTGCCTCATCTTCAAAGGCTGTGATCTCTTTTATGTCTATATCTCTGCCGTAATTACAGTTGAGAAGGTCTATAAAGCTTTTTTTCATATCCTTTAGGGAAATCCTGTCCTGAGGTCTTGAAGGTCCTGCAAGGGAAGGCTCAATCTTTGAAAGATCTATCTCTATAATGTCTGTGTAATCAATCTTTTCATTTCCATAATAGAAAAGCATATTTTCTTTAGCATAAGCCTCAACAAGATCGGCTGTATCCTCCCTGCCTGTGAGCCTGAGAAATCTGACAGTTTCTTCATCAATAGGAAAATATCCTGCCGTTGCTCCGTATTCTGGAGCCATGTTTGATATTGTAGCCCTGTCTGGAAGGGACAACTTCTTAACCCCTTCACCAAAAAACTCAACAAATTTCTCAACAACACCGTAATCTCTAAGTTTCTGGGTTATTGTAAGAACAAGATCGGTTGTTGTTACCCCTTCAGGAAGTTCACCTACCAGTCTGACGCCGACAACCTCAGGTATTTTCATGTAATAAGGCTGTCCCAACATCACAGCCTCAGCCTCAATTCCTCCAACTCCCCAGCCCAAAACCCCCAGACCGTTTATCATTGTGGTGTGTGAATCTGTTCCCACAACCGTATCAGGATAAGCAAGAACCTCCCCATCTTTTTCCTCTAACATCACAACCCTGGCTATATATTCAAGGTTTACCTGATGAATAATCCCTGCTCCGGGAGGAAAAACTCTCATGTTGTCAAAGGCATGCTGAGCCCACTTTAGGAGCTGGTATCTTTCGCCGTTTCTTTTGTACTCTAACTCAAGATTTTTCCTGTAGGCATCTTCAGTTCCAAAAAAATCAATCTGTATAGAGTGATCAATAATAAGATCAACAGGAACAAGGGGATTAACCTTTTTCGGATCAATACCCAGTTCATTCGCTGCATCTCTCATAGCAGCAAGATCAACAACACCCGGAACACCGGTAAAATCCTGCATTATAACCCTTGAAGGATAAAAAGGGATCTCAACCGGTTTATCATACCTTTTTTTCCATCTAACGATCTGTCTGATATGATCTTCAGTTACAACCTTCCCATCAAACTTTCTGATAATGTTTTCAATTAGAACTCTTATTGAGAAAGGTATTTTCTCAATACCAGCATACTCATCATTCAGCAGTTTGAGGCTGTATATTCTGCAGCTTTTTCCATTTATATCCA
Organism: Persephonella sp.; assembly: GCA_027030485.1. GTDB lineage: Bacteria > Aquificota > Aquificia > Aquificales > Hydrogenothermaceae > Persephonella_A. The sequence continues at coordinate 3,979 of JALVEY010000114.1, read as the reverse complement.
GAGCAGTTTTAAATTTTTCCATAACAGATCCCCCATCATTTATTTTTTAAAAATTTATCTGCTAAAAAGATGATTTACAACATTTTATTTGAAAGCATGTATATTAAAATATAAATATATTCATATTTTTACGGAGGAGTTGAGAGATGAAAAAAGTGGCTGTTTTAGGTGGAGGTATAGGCGGTGTAGAAACGGCAATTGCTCTAAAAAAGGAAGGGTTTGATGTGGAACTGTTTTCTGACAGGGATTACCTGTTTATCTATCCTGTGTCTATCTGGATACCAACAGGTGAGATAACTCCAGAAAAAGCCAAAATACCCCTTGAGGAAATCGCCAGAGCGAGAGGTTTTAAGCTGACGGTTGATAAAGTTGTGGAAATATCCGGTAAAAACAGCAGTTTTACACTTGAAAAAACAGGGAAAAGGGATGATTTTGATTACATTGTGGTAGCTCTGGGACAGACAAAACTAAAGCATAAAGGCATAGAAAACACCCTCTCTGTCTGCGGATCACCTGAGGAGATCCTTCAGATCAAAAGCAGATTAGACAGTCTGATAACAAAAGGAAAAGGTAAAATCGCCTTTGGATTTGGGGGAAACCCGAAAGCAACTGAGGCTGTTAGGGGCGGTCCTGTTTTTGAGGTGATGTTTAATGTTCACAACTACCTGAAAAAGTTAGGAATAAGGGAAAATTTTGAGATAACATTCTTTGCACCTATGCCGAAGCCGGGAGCAAGGTTAGGAGAAAAGGCATTAAAGATGATGGATATGATGCTTAAAAAGATGAACATAAAAAAGATAACCGGCAAAAAGATAAAAGAGTTTACACAAAACAGCGTAGTACTGGAAGATGATACCGTCATTCAGGCTGATCTGATTGTGTTTACACCTGCAGGGGACGGACACCCTGTTGTAAAAAGTTCTGATCTTACAAAAACAGAAGCCGGATTTTTAAAAATAGAGGACACATGTCAGGTGGTAGGTTTTGATAATATCTACGGAGTGGGGGACAGCACATCAATAGATGGACCGGACTGGAGGGCAAAACAGGGTCATCTGGCAGAGATGATGGGAATGATTACAGCCCACAACATAGCTGTAAAAGAGGGTATAAAAACAGGTAAGTTAAAAGGCTACAAAGAGCATATAAATATTATGTGTCTTATGGATACCGGAAACGGCGGGGCTCTGGCTTACAGAAGCGACAGTAAAGCCATGCTTTTACCTATGCCTGTGGTTGGACACCTGATGAAAAAGGCGTGGGGTGTTTATTACAGATTAAATAAATTAGGAAAAGTTCCAAAAATAATATAAAAGGGGGCATTAAACCCCCTTTGTTCTAAAATGTGTACAGAGCATCTGCCACAAGTATGTCTAACTCCTCGTCTGAAAGCTCATGGAAGTTGAGAAATCTGTATACCTGATCCTCTTTTCCTGCAATCTTTTCATTCATATATTTGTGGTACTCCTCAACGGTTGGAAGTCTACCAAGTATTGCACATATTGCCGAAATCTCAGCAGAACCCAGATAAACCTTGGCATCTTTACCCATTCTGTTGTCAAAGTTTCTTGTTGATGTTGACATAACTATAGCACCATCTTTAACCCTTGCCTGATTACCCATACAGAGGGAGCATCCGGGAACTTCAGTCCTTGCACCTGCCACGCCGTAGATATTGTAATAACCTTCCTCTATAAGCTGTCTTTCGTCCATCTTTGTTGGAGGAACTATCCACAGCCTTGTTGGTATCTGTCCTTCACCTCTCAGTATCTCTCCTACAGCCCTGAAGTGTCCTATATTTGTCATACATGATCCTACAAAAACCTCATCTATATTTTTCGGTCTTCTCTCATCTGCAAGAACCTCAGAAAGTGTAGCAACATCATCAGGATCATTTGGACATGCAAGAATTGGCTCCTTTATCTCATTAAGATCTATCTCTATCACAGCTGCATATTCTGCATTCTCATCTGCCTCAAGAAGTTCTGGATTTTCAAGCCATGCCTTCATTTTGTCTATTCTTCTCTGGAGAGTTCTTGCATCCTGATATCCTGCATCAATCATCTTCTCAAGGAGGGCTATATTTGACTGAATGTATTCAATAACAGGCTCTTTGTTCAGTTTTACTGTACATGCAGCGGCGCTTCTTTCAGCAGAAGCATCTGAAAGCTCAAAAGCCTGTTCAACCTTAAGGTCTTCAAGACCTTCTATCTCAAGTATTCTTCCTGCAAATATGTTTTTCTTACCTTTTTTCTCTACTGTTAAAAGACCCTGCTTTATAGCAAAATAAGGGATAGCGTTAACAAGATCTCTAACTGTTATTCCCGGCTGTATCTCACCTTTGAACCTTACAAGAACAGACTCAGGCATGTTAAGGGGCATTGTTCCTGTAACAGCAGCAAAGGCAACAAGGCCCGATCCTGCAGGGAATGATATACCTATTGGAAATCTTGTGTGTGAGTCTGCACCTGTTCCAACAGTATCAGGCAGAACCATTCTGTTAAGCCAAGAGTGGATAACACCATCTCCAGGTCTGAGGGAAACACCACCTCTTTTTATAATAAACTGGGGAAGTGTAAGCTGGAGTTTAACATCTGCCGGTTTAGGATATGCAGCTGTATGACAGAATGACTGCATCACAAGGTCAGCTCCAAATGAAAGGGCAGCCAGCTCCTTAATCTCGTCCCTTGTCATAGCCCCTGTTGTATCCTGAGAACCTACAGTAAGAACCTGAGGTTCAACATACATTCCAGGTCTTACCCCTTCCATTCCGCAGGCTCTACCAACCATCTTCTGGGCAAGTGTGTAGCCGACCCCTTCCTTTTCCGGCGGCTGCTCAGGTCTGATAAAGATGTTCTCTTCAGGCATTCCAAGGGCTTCTCTCGCTTTCCTTGTTAGGTTTCTTCCTATTATCAGGGGTATCCTTCCACCTGCCCTGACTTCGTCAGGAAGAGTGTTCGGCTTTAGTTCAAATGTTGCAACAACTTCACCGTTTTTAACAATTTTTCCTTCATACGGATAAATATCTATAACATCGCCTGTTTCAAGCTTTGAGACATCAGCTATTATCGGAAGACCTCCTGAATCCTCCCATGTATTGAAGAATATAGGAGCTATAACTCCACCTATTACAACACCGCCCCTTCTTTTGTTTGGGACATAAGGTATATCCTCACCTATCCACCACATAAGTGAGTTTGTTGCTGACTTTCTTGATGATCCTGTTCCAACAACATCACCAACGAATGCAACAGGGTGTCCTTTTTTCTTAAGCTCTTGAATTTTCTGGATCGCATCAGGCATTTTAGCCTGAAGCATTGAGAGGGCATGAAGTGGAATATCACTTCTTGTTGATGCCTCCCTTGCAGGAGAAAGGTCATCTGTATTGGTTTCACCTGGAACTTTAAACACTGTTACTGTTATTTTTTCTGGAAGAGGATCTTTTGATGTGAACCATTCTGCATTTGCCCAGCTTTCAAGTACTTCCTGAGCATACTTATTTCCTGATTTTGCAAGTTCAACAACATCATTAAAGTAATCATAAACAAGCAGGATATTTTTTAGAGCTTTGGCAGCCTCTTTAGCTATTTCCTCATCTTTGTGGGACAGCGCCTTTACAAGAGGTTCCACATTGTATCCGCCAAGCATTGTTCCAAGTATCTGTACAGCATGTACCGGAGTTATGGCAGGTGATGTTTTCGATCCTTCAATAATATCAGCAAGAAATTTTGCCTTTACAAAAGCTGCATCATCTACGCCTGGAGGAACTCTATTTAGGAACAGATCCATAAGGTAATCTTCTTCCACGATAGGAATCTGCTGTAGAAGATTCACAAGCTCCTCAACCTGTTTAGCATTAAGTGGAAGAGGAGGAATACCAAGTTTTGCCCTTTCTTCAACATGTTTCCTGTATTCTTCTAAAAAGCCCATTACACACCTCTCCTGAAGTTTATTTAGACAGAATATTATAATTGATACA
>JALVEY010000113.1 GCA_027030485.1 Persephonella sp. | reverse complement strand
CCTTACAATGGATTTTTTTATGTTGAAAACGGTAGAAATTTCCTTTACCCGATTTACTTGCTGAAGAATTATTTGATGGAAAATTACAGGGAAAAAAGCTACTCTGAGGACACCTATCCTCTTGGTCTTGCACTGATTTTTGGAGAAAAGGGATATCTGAAGGATCACAAAGAAAGTTTTATAAATGCAGGGACTTCCCATCTTCTTGCGATATCCGGAATGCATGTTGGCATAATAATGCTTATATTTCTTTTTATTTTTAGTTTTAACAAAAGACTTTCCTACTACATAACCGCTTTATTTTTGTCTATTTATCCATTTTTTACAGGGCTTCATTCTCCTGTGGTAAGAGCCTCTTTTCTTGGAAATCTTTATCTGCTTTCTAAGACAAAGCACCTTAAGGTTTCCCCTATGAACCTTTTGTTTTTCACAGCTTTTGTTATACTGCTTTTGTCTCCCAATTCTCTATTTTCAGTCAGTTTTCAGCTTTCATTTGTTGCTGTTTTTGGTCTTATTCTTTATTCAAGGGTTTTAAATCCAGATATAAAAAACAGGATTTTCAAATTTTTTTATTCCTCTTTTTTTATGTCTGTGGTAGCTGTTATTTTTACCACACCTTTGGTTCTTTACTACTTCGGGAAGTTTTCTTTAACAACTGTTGTTGCAACCCCTTTTCTTGTTTTACTTTTGTTTCCTTATCTTCTCCTTTCTGTTGTTAACATTATCACTCTTTTTAAAATAGATTTTTCAGTAAAGCTTATGGATCTGATTGGTGAGGTATTCTTAAAAACAAACAGATATTTTGCAGATCTTGATATTGTACATTCCGGATACAGCCCTGAAGTTATTCATCTGCTAACTTTTTATATTGCCGTTGTGCTTATCTCACTTTTAAAAATAAACGGATATCTAAAACTGTCCCTTTCAGTTTTAGTTTTTTTCTTGTTATTATCTTTCAGCTCAGTCAAACCTGAATACAAAGTTTTTGTGTTTAAAGGAATTAAAAAACCTAATGTAATAGTTATTACACCCTATGGCGAATGCTTTTACACAAAAAAGATAAAATCAGTCCTTGATAAAAATAGATGTAAAGAGAGGGTGAAATTCGGTGAACAGTTTCCCTATACGGTAGTTTCAGATGTGAAGCTTTTTGAAAAAAATAAAAAAGTTGTTTTAAAGATTGAAAACCGTTTTTTTACACTAAAAAATAAAAATTATTTCTTTCAGCCGGTTCCTGTAAAGTAGAGGTAGGAAAAATAAATCGCCGCAAGAAGTGAAATTATAAGAATTAACTTTGACACAAACCTTAGTGTCATTCCTACAACCTTCAAGAAAAGAATAAGTATAACTATTGCTATCGCTATAAGTGCGTAAGTTCCCTCCGGTGTGTCAAGCATATTTTTTGCAGGAGGAGGAAGATATTTTTTCAGTGTTTGCTTGATCTCATTTACTTTCTGCTCTTTTGCTTTTTCAAACTGTTTTTCAAATTTTTCTCTTCCTTCGTAAAGATCCATAGGATCCATCTTTTCTCCCCAGATTATTTTTTGATTAATAATAAAACAGTATTATTTGTTTTTCAAAGATTAAAGAATATAATAAATTTAATCCACAATAGGAGATTATTGATGGAAAAGATCAAAAGCTTAGATATAAACATATTCATAGATAAAATACTTGAGGGGAAAAGATTTTCGGATGAAGAGGTTCTTTATCTACTGGAAGAAGGAGATCTCCTGACAATTGGAAGGCTTGCAGATCTTGCAAGGAGAAAAAAACACCCTGAAGGGATTGCAACATTTGTTGTTGACAGAAATGTGAACTACACAAATGTTTGTGTTGCAGGGTGCAAATTCTGTGCATTTCAGACAAAGAAAAACTCCCCTGATGCGTATCTGCTTGATTTTGAACAGATCTATCAAAAAATTCAGGAGCTTTCAGACTGGGGCGGTACAACACTTCTTATGCAGGGGGGATTAAACCCTGATCTGGGAATTGATTTTTATGTACAGCTTTTCAAAGGTATAAAAGAGAGATTTCCCCACATACAGATACACTCCCTTTCTGCATCGGAGATCTACTACATTTCAAAGCTTGAGAAAATCAGCATAAAGCAGGTTCTTAAAGTTCTGCAGGAGGCAGGTCTTGACAGCGTTCCCGGTGGGGGAGCAGAGATACTTTCTGACGAGGTAAGATCAAAAATATCTTCAAACAAAGTAAGCACAGATGTATGGCTTGAGGTTCA
>JALVEY010000112.1 GCA_027030485.1 Persephonella sp. | reverse complement strand
AAAAATTTGGAGGAAAAAAGAGAATGGCAAGGCAAGTGCCGATAGAAAAGCTTAGAAATATAGGTATTGTAGCCCATATTGATGCAGGAAAAACAACAACAACAGAAAGAATTCTGTTTTATACAGGGAAGACATACAAAATAGGTGAGGTGCACGAAGGTGCAGCCACCATGGACTGGATGGAACAGGAAAAGGAAAGAGGTATAACAATAACCTCTGCAACAACAGCGGCATACTGGAAAGGGTATCAGCTCAACATAATTGATACACCAGGGCACGTAGATTTTGGTGTTGAGGTTGTCCGTTCTATGAAAGCCCTTGATGGTATCGTATTTGTTTTTTCTTCTGTTGAGGCTGTTCAGCCCCAATCAGAAGCAAACTGGAGATGGGCTGATAAGTTTGGCGTTCCAAGAATAGCCTTTGTTAATAAAATGGACAGGGTTGGTGCTGACTTTTTCAAAGTTTATGAAGACATAATTGAGAAGCTTGGTGCAAAACCGGTTCCTGTGCAGGTTCCAATAGGAAAAGAGGACAATTTTGAAGGAATAGTTGATCTCTTTGAGATGAAAGCGTACATATGGAGAGGAGATGAGCTTGGTGCTAAATATGATGTGACAGACGATATACCTGCAGATGTTAAGCCTGTTGCTGAAGAATGGCGTGAAAAGATGATAGAGGCGATAGTAGAAACTGATGAAGACCTTATGGAGAAATATCTGGAAGGAGAAGAGATCTCTGTTGAAGAGCTGAAAAAAGCTCTCAGAAAAGCAACAATAAACAGAGAGCTTGTACCGATGCTGTGCGGATCGGCATTTAAAAACAAAGGTGTTCAGCCTCTCCTTGATGCGGTTATAGACTTCCTTCCATCTCCTGTGGACATGCCCCCTGTTAAGGGAGTCAATCCCAACACAGGAGAGGAAGAAGAAAGGCATGCATCAGACGATGAGCCGTTCTGTGCCCTTGCTTTTAAGGTTATGGCTGATCCATATGCAGGACAGCTTACATACTTCAGGGTTTACTCAGGTTATGTAAAAGCTGGGGATACAGTTTTAATAGCAAACAAAAACAAAAAGGTTAGGGTTGGAAGAATACTCAGAATGCATGCCAATCAGAGGGAAGAGATAACAGAGGTTTATGCAGGGGATATAGCTGCTGCTGTTGGTCTTGATACGGTAACAGGAGATACCCTTTCAGATGTAAATCACCCAATTGTTTTAGAATCTATGGAATTTCCAGAACCTGTTATAGCGATGGCTATTGAGCCAAAAACAAAATCTGATCAGGAAAAACTTTCACAGGTATTAAATAAATTTATGAAGGAAGACCCAACATTTAAGGTTACAGTTGATCCTGAAACAAATCAGACCCTCATACACGGAATGGGTGAACTCCACCTTGAGATTATGGTTGACAGAATGAAAAGGGAGTACGGTATAGAAGTTAATGTAGGTAAACCTCAGGTTGCGTATAAAGAAACAATAAAAACTAAATCCACAGGTGAAGGTAAATTCATAAGGCAGTCTGGAGGTAGAGGTCAGTACGGTCATGCGATCATAGAGATAGAACCGCTTGAAGGAAAGGATTATGAGTTTGTAGATAAAATTGTTGGAGGCGTTATACCAAAAGAGTATATACCTGCGGTTGATGCAGGAATTCAGGAAGCCATGCAAACCGGTATCATTGCAGGATATCCGGTAATAGGCGTGAAGGCAACACTTTTTGACGGATCATTCCATGAGGTTGACTCCTCTGAGATAGCCTTTAAAATCGCAGGATCAATGGCATTTAGAGAGGCAGCTAAAAAAGCAAATCCAGTTCTTCTTGAGCCTATAATGCTTGTTGAGGTTGATACCCCCGAAGAGTATATGGGAGATGTTATGGGGGATCTTTCTAAAAGAAGGGGAAAAATATTAGGATCTGAGAAAAAAGGAACAACAATAACAATAAGGGCAGAGGTTCCCCTTGCTGAGATGTTCGGTTATGCAACAGATCTGAGATCTTTAACGCAGGGTAGAGCAACATTCTCAATGGTATTTGAAAAATATGAAGAGGTCCCAAAGAATATCGCAGATGAAATAGCCGGCGAGAGAGCCAAAGCTACAAGCTAATAAAATTTAGAAAAGGAGGTAATAAAAAGAATGGCGAGAGAGAAATTTGAGAGGAAGAAAGAGCACGTAAACGTGGGGACGATAGGACACGTTGACCACGGTAAGACGACATTAACAGCGGCTATAACATACGTACTATCAAAGAAAGGACTGG
>JALVEY010000111.1 GCA_027030485.1 Persephonella sp. | reverse complement strand
AGAAGAATTTGTCAATAAGTATCTGACAATGCCTGCAAAAGAGAGAAATATAGTGGAAGAAAAGGAAGGTGTCTTTACAGGAAGATATGCTGTAAACCCCCTAACAGGGGAAAAAATACCTATATGGATCGCAAACTACATTCTGTGGGGATACGGAACAGGAGCTATAATGGCTGTTCCAGCCCACGACGAGAGAGATCACGAATTTGCAAAAAAATACAGTATCCCAATAAAACCTGTAATAAAACCTGTAGATAATGAATGGAACTATGACGAAAAAGCTTTTGAAGATGAGGGAATACTGATAAATTCAGATGGTTTTGATGGTTTACATTCTTCTGAAGCAAAAGAAAAAATAACCCGGCTTCTTGAAGAAAAAGGCTACGGAGAAAAAACAGTAAATTTCAGGCTGAGGGACTGGAACATATCAAGGCAGAGGTACTGGGGAACCCCTATTCCTATAGTTTACTGTGATAGCTGTGGGACTGTTCCAGTTCCAGAAAAAGATCTTCCTGTTGTCCTACCTGAAAATGTTCAGTTTACAGGTATGGGAAATCCCCTTTCATCTGTGGAAGAGTTTGTAAAAACAAAATGTCCGAAATGTGGAAAGGAAGCCCTGAGAGAGACAGACACTATGGACACATTTATTGACAGCTCATGGTACTTTCTCAGATACTGTGATCCTAAAAACGACAAAAAACCTTTTGATAAGGAAAAGGCAGATTACTGGATGCCTGTTGACCTTTACATAGGTGGTATTGAACATGCTGTCCTCCACCTTCTTTATGCAAGATTTTTCACAAAGTTTTTGAGGGAGATAGGTCTTGTTGATCAGAAAGAGCCTTTTAAAAAACTCCTAACGCAGGGAATGGTTCTAAAAAAATGGATAAAAATACAGAAATTTCTCCAGATTTTCGGTCTGACAGAGGAGAATACTGTTGGTGATATTTATAAAAAGTTTGGGATAAATAAAGAAAACAGCACAAAGATAGAGGAGTTTTTAGAAGAGAACCATCTAAACATCAACGATAACGCAAAACTTCTGTTTGAAAAACTTGATCTTCCTGTGGAGAAACTGAAAGAACTGGAAGAAAAATACGGAAAATCAGACAAGATGTCAAAATCAAAACATAACACAGTTGATCCAGATGAGATGATAAACAGGTACGGAGCCGACACTGTAAGGCTTTACATACTTTTTGCTGCACCCCCTCAAAACAGCTTTGACTGGACTGACAGCGGTATAGAAGGTGCCCACAGATTTTTAAAAAGGGTATGGAATTTTGTTGTAGAAAGGGCAGATCAGTTGAAGGAAGTAGAATACTCACATCAGGATTTTAAAAACCTGAATGAAGAAGACAAGAAACTGAGAAGAAAACTACACCAGACAATAAAAAAGGTTAATGATGACATAAACAGAGAATACCAGTTTAACACAGCAATAGCAGCAATAATGGAGCTTTTCAATGAGCTGACCTCATACAAAGGAAATAACACAAAGCTTTTGAAAGAATGTGTTGAAAATCTGATACTTTTACTCTCACCATTCACCCCGTTTATAGCTGACGCCATGTGGAGAGAGATAGGGAATGAAGGTTTCACAATAAACCAGAAGTTTCCTGAGCATAAAGAAGAAGCTCTAAAAGAGGAAACAAAGGAAATACCCGTTCAGGTTAACGGAAAACTTAGGGCAAAAATTGTAGTTCCTTATGATGCAGACGAGGAAACTGTAAAAAAATTAGCCTTTGAGAATGAAAATGTTAAAAGATGGACAGAGGGAAAAGAGATTATTAAAGTTATCTTTATAAAGGGGAAAATCCTGAACATAGTCGTAAAGGGGTAAAGTATGGCTTTTAAAAAAATCCTTATCGGTTATGACGGGTCAGAGGCAAGTATGAAAGCCTTAAAAAAAGCTGTGGAACTTGCAAAGATGTGCGGGGGAGAACTTCATATAGTTGGAGTTGTAAGACCTTTTGAGTTTGCTGCCATTGATTACATACCACCTGAAGAGATAGAGCAGTATGAAAAAGAGGAAATATCCAAAGAAGAGCGGTTTTTAAAAGAGGCAAAAGAGATAGCCGAGGAAAATGAAGTAAAAGCGGTAACAAAAGTTGTTGAAGGAGAGCCGGCAGAGGAGCTTATGGCTTATGCCGATGAGAATGGGTGCGATCTTATAGTTGTAGGACACAGGGGAGTTGGAGGTTTCAAAAGAATGATACTTGGAACAACAGCAGGAAATCTTGTAAAGTATGCTAACCAGTCTGTTCTTGTTGTTAAATAATTACTCTTTTTTGATTTTTTCAGCGATCCTCGGGTATATAAGTATAAGGAAAAGGAAAAATATTATCACACCAACAGCTATAAAGTAGTACTCTTTAGCCTCCCCGAAGAAATGTTCCGCTGCCTTGCCGAAGAAATAACCTACAGAGAGATAAATCACAGCCCAGAAAAAGAGGGATATAAGATTAAAAAAAACGAATTTTACAGTTCCAAAACCGGTAGCACCCATAAGCATCATCGGGATCATTCTCATACCGTAAAGAAATCTGATTATAAAAATAGATAAAACGCCGTATTTTTGGAGAAGTTTTTTTGCCCTCATATACTCCTTTCTTGTGTGTTTATTCCTGAGAAGAAACTGCCTTCCTTTCCATCTGCCCACAAAGAAGTAGATGATCTCGTGGAGAAATGCCCCTGCCATTGCAGAAACAAGGGACACATAAGGGTTAAGAAGCTTAAGTTTTATAAAAAATCCAACAACAAGCAGGAAAAGTTCACCTTCAAGAAATGTACCGATAAAAACAGCAATATATCCGTAATTCTGCAGAAAGTGTTCAAGACTTTCTATTTAAATTACCTCCGATAAACTAATAGAATATTATTATAACCTATGGCATAATCCTCCTATGGAAAAGATAGTTTTATGCATAACAGGGGCAAGCGGATTTTTATACGGGAAAAGGATTCTTCAACAGCTTTTAAAGGATCATTTTGTTTATCTGATTGTTTCAGAAAGCGGATTTAAAGTTATGGAAGAAGAGGCAGGAATTAAAAAGAAGGATTTTCTCAAAGATCTGCCTGAAAACTGTATTTTTTACAACCAGAATATGATTGAAGCTCCTATCTCAAGCGGTTCAAGGCTGATAGAAACAAAAGGGGTTATAGTTGCTCCCTGTTCCACAGGAACACTTGGAGCTGTTGCAAACGGAATGTCAAACAACCTTATCCACAGAGTTTGTGATGTTGCCCTGAAAGAAAGGAAAAAGCTTTTTATGCTTGTTCGGGAAATGCCTTTATCACTTATACATATCAAAAATATGGAAAAGATAACAACTGCAGGAGGGACTGTTGCCGTTGCATCTCCTGCTTTTTATAATAATCCAAAAACGGTTGATGATATGATTGATTTTGTTGTCGGCAAGGTTCTTGATCATTTTGGTATAAACCACAACCTGTACAGAAGGTGGAAAGATGAAGATATCTGAATGCACAGAGCTTTTTCTCTCTTACATTTCAGACAAGTCTGAACACACAATAAAAAACTACAGGGCAGATCTAAACCAGTTTATGCAGATAGTAGGGGATAAAGATGTGGAAAAGATAACAAAAGCAGACATAGCAAAGTTCAGAATGGTTCTCCAGTCAAAAAAAAGAAAATCATCAACAATCGCAAGAAAGCTTGCATGTATAAACTCATTTTTTGAATATCTGATAGATCTTGAGATAGTAAGCTCTTCTCCGATAACCAGATCCCACAGACCGAAAATATCACAGAAGATACCATCAGCCCTTTCCCACGAAGAGATTAAAAAGGTGATCAATGCCACAAGAACATTAACAGAAAGGGTAATAGTTGTCCTTATGCTAACAACAGGTCTAAGATCATCAGAACTTCTTGGGATAAAAAGGAAAAATGTACTTATAGAGCATGAAGGAAGGATCTATACTACAGACTCAATATACACCCTTAATATAAAAGATCAGGACATAATATACATAAGGGTTGAGGGAAAAGGAGGAAAAGAAAGGGAAGTTCCCATAACCGGAGAGCCTATGAAGCTGTTTTATGAATACCTGATGTTCAACAGCTCAGATAAGGTTTTTCCGATCTCTTATTTTAGCTTGTGGAAGATGATTGTTAACATAGGAAAAAGATGCAGTATCTCACTGCACCCTCACAAACTCAGGCATACAGCAGCAACGATAGCCCTCCAGTCTGGAGCAGAGCTGAGGATAATTCAGGAGCTTTTAGGACATGCCTCTCCGATAACAACAGCAAGGTACGCAAAAGTAGGTCAGAAACAGCTTCTTAAGGCAACAAAAGCCCTATCAGAAAATATCAAGATCTAATCCCATAGCTTTTAGATTAGCCTGTGCTTTTATAAGGGTTTCCATGTACTCCTGATAAGGATCTGAATCAGCAACAATTCCGCTTCCAACATAGATATAGCACCTGTTTTTTTTGAAAATAGACTGCCTTATGGCAACGCTCATAACAAAATCAAGATCAGGTTTTATAACAAATGTTGTTCCGCAGTAAATCTCTCTCCTTTTTTCTTCTATAAGATCTATTATCTCAACAGCCCTTTTTTTTGGTGCTCCTGTTACAGATCCGGGAGGAAATGTTGAGTGGATAATATCCTTTAGCGAAAGATCTTCCTTAAGCCTTCCGGTCACAGTTGAGCTCATCTGTAAAACAGAGCTGTAATGCTCAACCTCAAAAAGCTTTTCCACCTTTACAGACCCTTTTTCTGATACTCTTCCCAGATCATTTCTCATAAGGTCTGTTATCATCAGGTTTTCTGCCCTCTCTTTTTCTGATAGCAAAAGCTCTTTAGCTAACTTTTCAGTCTGGGCTTTATTTTTGCCTTTTGGTCTTGTTCCTTTTATAGGCTTTGTTGTAATGGTTTTTCCTTTTTTTCTTAAAAAAAGCTCCATAGACCCTGATATTACAGTAAACTGGGAGGTTTTAATATGCATCAAAAATGGGGAAGGCTGATAATCAATAAGATTTCTAAATATACTGTAGGTATCAAAAAAACCTTCCACCTGTATTCTGTGTGAAAGATTTATCTGGTAGATGTCTCCCTCGCTGATGTATTTTTTTGCCTGCAGAACCTTTTTTGAAAAGCTGTCGGCAGTTTCATTTAAAACAACTGATTTTACTGAGCTTCTAACCGTTTTTTTATCCTCTAACCCCTTTTTAAAACCTTTAAAAAAGGCAACAAAAATAAGAGGAAGACCTATATCTCTTATTTTTTTGGTTTCTTCTTTGAAGATATATCTCTTATAATCGTAAGATATAAATCCGGCAGCGTAGTATCTTTTCTTTTCAACAATTTTTTGTATTACAGGAAGAGGATTATCTGTTTTCAGCTTTCTGCTTCCTAAAAAAAAGATGTTATCTTTGAAAACCCCTGCTAAAACAGGTTTTTCAAATGTTGCCTCTTTTATACCTTCTATCCAGCCTTCCTTATCAGAATAAATCTCAATTTTCATTCTTCCTTCTCAATGGAAATTGTATATAATTATTATTAAGGATTTTTCTCAGGGGAGAGACATGAAATATAAGGTTTCTAAAGAGGAGCTTGATGCCCTCTTTAGAGAGATTTACAGCACCCATGAAAAAAGAGAAATAGATTATATACCAAAAACTCTAAAAGTAAAAGAGGAATACAGCTTCTTTGCTTATAAATATAAAAACAACCTGAAAAGTTTTATCATATCAAATCTTCCTGTCAAAGTTCATCTATTGTCATTTAAAGCCTATGAAGGAAATAATGTGGAAAACAAAAACTTCTATGTTTCAGGGTATGATGTTGAAAAAAAATACAGGGTTTACCTAACAGTTTCAGAAAACATAGAAGATGTAATAAAAAAAGCAGAAGGGGATCTTTACAGACTTTTTGATGAAAAGTTTAATGTTCAAAATTTCATAGAAAGTCTGTCAGAAAACTTTATTTTAGAACTGAAAAAAGATCTTCCCTTTTCTTACAAAAAGATAAGCAACTCATCACTGCAGTTCTATGAAGATCATTTCGTAAAACTTGAGTATATATTCAGTCTGGAAGAATCAAGAACGGAGTTTTCCATATGGATAGAAAAAGAACTCCTTGAAAATGGGGACATATCTCCCTTTATATACTCACCTCCTACCTCTCTTGGCAAAAAAAGGTTAAGGAAGTTAAAAGATCTTATAAAGATTAGGTTGGAAATTGAGTCTGAACCTGTTCTAATAGACATGAAAGATCTTAAAATAGGAAATGAGATAGATGTAAAAATAAAAATTAAGGATTTTACGCTTTAGGAGGGCAAAATTAAGGTTTCAGTTGAGCAAAAACTGTCAGAAAGATTAGAAAAGGTAAAAGAAAGGATCGTAAACAACCATGAAAAAAAGGTAGAAAATTATTACTGTGTTTCAGATAACAACAACAGCTTGTATATCAGAAGTGATCTTTTTGTAATGCTTGTTTTTATAAAAGGCTCTGATTGGGGAGAAAACCTTTTTAGAGATATTTTTGGATCAGAGGAAATCCATACAGATGTGTTCGAAACAGTTGATATATTACCTGAAGACATTGTTTTTGACGTGGAAAACGAGGGACAGTTTTTTGATTATGGAATAATTATAAAAACTGGGAGAACGAACAAAAAAAAGATTAATGGTCAATCTGAACAAAAAATAGCAAAAAGTATACCTCTACCAGTGGTTATAAAACTTTTCAGTAAGGAAATACCCCTTTCTGAGATTGATAATATTGGAGAAACCTCACAGATTTTGCTTTCAAACTCTAATCAATTTGATGTGGAACTTTTAGTAAATGGTGATATTATAGGAAAAGGAATTTTAAAAAAAGATGATGAAAATTTTAAACTGAAAATAGTGGAACTTTATATATAAATGCAGGCTCTCATCTTCTCATGGCTTACATATATCGTTGGTTCTTACTTCCTTGAAAGAGAATTTAGAAAAACAATATATCTGATAGGTGCATTACTGACTTTAATATCTTACCTTTCTATAAATGCGTACGCTGGAAATCTGAAGATAATAGATAGCCTTTTTATCATATACTTTTATTTTCTATTTTTACATGCAACAACAGACAGCCATATAGGCTACAGATTTGTCTTTTCTTTGGTTTATTTAGGGATTTTTTTATCTTATATAATTTTACACTTTCTTTACCCTGAAATATCAAAATTTGTAATTCCTCTATCTGGATTTTTACTGATCCTCAAAAGGTATAGCTCCAAAACTGATATTTTTGTTTGGTCTGGAATTACATTCCTTGCATCCTTTTCTTATATTTTTGGAAAAGAAATATTCTATTACTCAAACATCCCTTTTGTGATCTATTTTATAAAAGAAAGCGTTTCAAACCTTTTTCTGCAACTTGAAAAAGAAAAAAGAAGGTACAAAGATTTTGTTGACAGAGCTATAAGCAGTGAAATACAAAAACAGTATGCCGAACTTGATGATGAGTTAAAGATCACCTACAAGAAGCTGAAAGAGATTTTTAAACTAAGTAATTATACTTTATCACCTTCAGAAATAGAGGACATAGCAGAAAGGGTTGTTGAAGGTCTTCATAACTTAGGTTATTCAGGGGTTATTCTGTACGTTAATACAAACCATTACTATGTCTTTAAAAAAAGCGGATTTTTCCCTTATGTGAAAAACTACCTTGAGGAAAAGTTTGAAAATATAAACAAAATAACCATATCAGACGATGAAAAACATATATTTCTTCCCCTTAAAAGTGATAAAGAAAAGATAGGAGTTTTAGGGGTTTACAAAAAAGAGGGCATATCCCCAAAAGAGATAGAGTACCTTTCAACATATGCAAACTCCGTTGCTATATCTATAACAAAAACAATATACTTCAAAGAGATTAACAAACTGCAGGAGCTTCTTGAAAAAACTTTCGAGTCTGTAGACATAGGAATAGCCATAATAAACAAAGAGTTCAAAATAGAAAGGGCAAACAAAGCACTGGAAAATCTTACAGGAAAAAAACCTGAAGGGGAAATATTTGAGATAGTTCCTGAAATACAACCGTTAAAAGAGGAAATAAAACAGGTAATACAGAATAAAAAAACTATAGATACAATACTATCCTCAATAAATCGAAAAGGATCTATTTACAGGATAAAAGCACTACCGTTAATATCCTCGGACAATGTTGATGTGGACAAAGTTGTTATAGTTATTGAGGATGTAACAGAAAAAGAAAATCTTGAGGCACAGCTTCTTGAAACAGAAAAGCATGCTGTAATAGGGAAGATGGCAGCTGGACTTTCCCACGACATTAAAAATCCCCTTGCAGCAATATCCGCATCAGCTTTTGCTATCAAGAAAAGGGGAAACAGGTTGAAAGACAATAAAATAATAGAGCTTGCAGAAAAGATAGAGAAGAACAGTTCAAGGGCTGCAGAGATAATAAACAGGCTGCTTAATTATGCAAAACCCTCTTACTACAAGGCTGAAAATGTGGAATTAAGGGAAATACTTCTATCCTCCATTGACTTTGCCATTCCTGATTCGAAGAAAAAAGATATAAAAGTTTATAAAAGACTAAGGTCTGGAATTTTTACCTACGGGGATAGAAGTGCCTTGCAACAGATATTTATCAATCTTCTTATAAACGCAGCAGAGGCAATGAACCATAAGGGAAAGATAGAAATAAAACTTACAAAAAACGAACAGTACGCCGTTGTATCTATAAAGGATGATGGTCCCGGAATACCTGAAGATCTTATCGATGAAATATTTGACCCATTTTTCACAACAAAAGAAAAGGGTAC
>JALVEY010000110.1 GCA_027030485.1 Persephonella sp. | reverse complement strand
TTTGGTCTTAGCTTTGAAAAGTTGTACCCGCACCCACCTCCAGCTTTAAAAATAAGGGCTGCTCTTTTAAGTGTTTCCATTATTGAAAGTATTGAGTCTTCCATATCAAGGACAAAACATGCCATTCCCATTCCAAGGGGATTTCCAAAGTTAACAAGAACAGGTGTGTTAGGCATAAATTTTTTGTGGGTCATAAGATCAAAGTATTCCCTTATCTCGTTCTGGTGGTTATCAAACTCCCCTTTTTCAAGCATTTTGATTATCTGTGAAAGGGATTTTTTCATATACCTGTGGCTGTTGAGCCTTTTGTAAACTCTGATAAGCCCTTCAATATGGTATCTGTTTAGCTTGTAATCTCCGATCTTCAGCCTTCCTTCAAGTTTGACCGGATCAAAATCCTCATCAGGCTGTTTTTTCTTCAGCCTTTTTAATGAGTACACCCTTTTGTCGTACAGCAAGGAAGGAATTGTAGTGTGGACAGCAACCCTTTCAAACAGCTGTTTTGGTGATTCTATTATTTTTCCTTCCCTGTCCTTTGAAAGGTATCTTGAGGCTAAAACCCTAAGGGCATTTATATCAAACCTTTTGTCTATCTCATCAATCTCTTTTTTTCCAAGTATCTGCTGTTTTTCTTTTCTTATCTCAGCCCTTTTCTGTCTGTAAAGGATGTAAGCCTTTGCAACCTTTGCCATTCCTTCTTCTATCAATACCTGTTCAACTATATCCTGAACCTGTTCAACGGTAGGTATCTGTCCTTTTTTCAGGGTTTTTTCCAGCATTTTTACAACTTTTTTTGATAGATCTTCTGCTTTTTTTCTGTCTTTTTCCCCCACAGCAAGCATGGCTTTCCATATTGCGTTTGTTATTTTTGCCGGATTAAAATCAACAATCCTTCCGTCCCTTTTTATAATTTTTTGGATCATCTGATCCACCCCGAATTAATGTTCAGTACTTAATTTGATAAATAAAAGTGATGCTTTCAAGATGGTAAGTATTTTTAATAACTTCTAAAAAGATGTGGAGAAATAATGGAACAGGTAAAGGGAGGTCTTGAACATTCTTGATCACCTTGACACTTTAAAAATTTTGCATATATAATATTCAACCTAATGGGCGAGAGTAGCTCAGTTGGTGGAGCACTTCCTTGCCAAGGAAGGGGTCGCGGGTTCGAGTCCCGTCTCTCGCTCCATTAGATTAAGAGGGGATACAAGGTGGGGGTTATAAGATTATTTATCCTCTTAATCACATTATCTTTAATCCAAACCCCGTTGGCTAAAGAAGTAGTTATAGGGTTTGGAAAACCTGTTCATGATAAAGATATACTAAGCTTGACCCATACTTGCAAAGCAAAGGTTAAAGCTCTGTGGTACACAACTCCTTATGGTGGCGGTGGTTCAAGCAGAAATAAAGAAGTTAAGGATAATTCAAAGCTTATTAAAGTCTCCCGCCAAAATTTGAAAAACATGCTCGGTAAATATGGATATGTTTTGACCGGTATAAATCTCAGGCTAATTTATAAAAATTTATCTATACAGGATATTCAATCCTCTAAAAAGTTAAAAAAGTATGTAGCAGGTTTGCTGAATTCCTTTTTTCAGCAAAAACTCAGTTATGAGTATATTGTTTCTGGAAAACCTATATATTTTGCAGTGTTGGTTGACGTTCCTTTAGATTATATTTCCTGTCTTGAAAAAAACAATTTAGTCAGAGACGTCAGTGTTAATGATTACCCCTTGTTTAAAGGATTTTTAAAATATATCCCTTATTACCTTAAGCCAAAAAACATACCTGAAAAATATTTGTATTCAGCTCTTAAAAATAGCGAAGCCAAGGATATATTTGATATTCTTAAGAAAACAGTAAAAGATTTGGAAAATGACAAACTGTTTAACAAGTATAAGAATTCTGAGGAATTTAAGGATTACATAATAAAATCTGAAAAATATTACAAAGATCTTATTAATAGAAATAAAAATACATATTTTCCCAATGAAAGAAAGTTATATTATAGCGGAAACACTACAGTCAGATTGGACGGATTAATATGGTATTCACCTGGAGATTGATCTGTTGATAGAGCTGGATATGAACATAATCTTGCAATGTCACGTTGATTTAATCAGGTTGGCTTTACGCAGGAATTTAGACTATGACAAGAGATTCTGCAAATTATACAGATTTTAGAGATAGAAGTCCTGATCTTTATTGTCAGAGAAATTCCATAGCTTTAAAGAGATTCGAATTTCAGAACCTTTACAAATGTAATAATCTGGGTGGGTAAATATAATTGTATAGACGCTACTTGGTGTGATTAAACTAAAATTCCTGTCATAGGTAGATTAGTTGGCATAGCGCAAGGTTATGGTTCTTCAGGATCGTAAGTTCGAGTCCTGTCTCTCACTCCATTATCAGCCTTCCTGCTCTTTTTCCCCTTCTAACTTCTCTATCATAACTTCCTGAACCCTTCGTATATTAATACTCATTATGGTAAACCTAACTCCGTTAACTGTTAAAATCTCTCCTCTTTTAGGCATTCTACCAAGCCTATATATTATCATTCCCCCAACTGTTTCGTAGGGTCCTTCAGGTAGTTTTACCCCTATCAAAACCTCAACCTCCTTAAGCTCAATTCTTCCATCAACAACGATCTTATCCTGAATATATCTTTTAATCATCCTTTTTTCTTTTTTTGAAAATTCATCTCTTATTTCTCCTACAATTTCCTCTAAAACATCCTCCAGTGTTATAATTCCCATTGTTGCTCCCCTTTCATCAACCACAACAGCCATGTGATCCTTAAACTGTTTAAAACCTTTAAGAACATTAGGCAGACTTGTAAACTCAGGTAGATACCTTATAGGTCTTACAATTTTGTCAACTGGATCCTCTGCTGAGGCTTCAGCAAGATCGTAAGCTCTTATAACTCCAACGATCTGATCTATTCTCTTTTTATATACAGGTATTCTGGAAAATCCTGTGTCCTTAAAAATATGAATTATATCCCCGATTTTGCTCCCCAGAGGAACAGCAGCAACATCAGACAGAGGAACAACTATCTCTCCAAGCCTTCTTTCCTCAAAAATCAAAACATTTGCAACGATCTTTTTTTCAAACTCCTCAATTCCTTCAGACTCAAGTATAAGAGCATCAAGAAGTTCCTCTCTTGTTAAAATCTTTTCCCTTTTTTGTTCCAGTCTGAAGATAAAGAAAACTAATTTATTGATAGCTTTTGCTATCAGGAGAAATGGATATAAAGCTTTTCTGGAAAATTCAGCAAAAGGAACGATGAAATAAATGAGTCTATCTGCAAAATGTTGAAAAACACTTTTTGGTATTATTTCTCCAAGGAGAAGATTTACTACAATTATGGCTTCTGCAAAAAGCTCTTCTTTTGAATGTATTACAGGAATAGAAGGTGAAATTGAGTGTAAAAATGCAACAAAAAGAGCTGTTATTGTAACAATACTTAAAGTAGTTCCTATAAGACATGTAGCTACATATTCATCAAATCTTTTTTCAAGTGCATCGTATATTTTTTTTGCCCTTTTATCTCCATTTTTTGCAAGGTATTTAAGTCTGTTTCTATCTACAGAAAAGAGGGCTAACTCTGAACCTGAAAAAAGACCCTCAAGTATGAGAAAGAAAAGTATCCCTATTAAGTAACTAAGCATCTTCTCCTTTTTTCTCCTCCTGTTTTGACTTCTGGATAATAACAGAGATTATTCTGTTGCTTTCCATCTTTTCTATTGTGAAAATGAATCCTTTGTAAGAAAACTTTTCACCTTCTTTTGGGAATCTTTTCAAATAATCAAGTATAAACCCTGCAACTGTGTCAAATTCATAATCTGGTGGAAGTTGTATCCCAATATCTTCCTCAAGTATTTCAACTTCAAGTTTCCCTGAAACTCTCCACTTGTTTTCATCTATTTTTTGCAAAAACGGTTCTTCTACTTCGTACTCTTCCGGAATATCACCAACTATAAACTCAAGTATGTCCTGAAATGTTATTAAACCAACAACAGTGCCGTGTTCATCAACTACTATGGCTATATGATTTTTTGTTTCTTCAAATCTTTTCATAAGATCTAACAGGGGGGTAAATTCAGGAACAAAATAAGGTTTCCTTAAAAATCTGTCTATCTTTTCTTCTCTTCCTTCAAATTTTAGAAAAATAATGTCTTTCACATAAAGTATGCCGATTATATTGTCTAAAGAACCTTCATAAACAGGAATTCTGCTGTAATCGTGATTTTTAATGATCTGTAAAACTTCTCTTACGGTTTTGCCTTTTTCTATCGCAAAGATGTCTCTCCTTGGGGTCATTATTTCACTCACGCTTACCTCGTGCAGTTCAAGAGCTGATTCTATTATCTCTTTTTCTTCTTCTGTGAATATCTTTTTTTCTGTCCCTACAGATATTATTGAAAGGAGTTCATCTTCAGAAAGTTTATGGCTTTCTACAGGAAGTTCGAGACCTGCTTTCCTAAGTATATATTCAGCAAGTCTGGTAAATACAAATCTAAAAGGGGTGATTACTATATAAAAGAGATAAAAGGGTCGTGCTGCAAAAAGGGCATATTTTTCAGGGTAATACGAACCTACAGTTTTTGGTGTTATTTCCCCGAATGTTAAAATAAGAACTGTCATGACTATAATCGCTACAAAAAGATACTCCTTTCCCAAATAATGTATTACAAGCCCTGAAGTAATTGCTGATGCTGTAATGTTCATAAGCTCATTTCCTATTAAGAAAGTAACGACCAGTTCTTTAGGTCTCGATCTGAGCCAGTCTGCAAGATAGGCTGATCTGTTTCCTGCCTTTGCCATCCTCTTTATTTTCAACCAGTCCATTGAAAAAAAGGAGGATTCTATTCCGGCGAAAAATGCTGATAATAGGAGCAGAATAAATATAAACCCGATTTTTAGAAGTAGTTCAGTTTCAAACAAAGTGGCAGTAAACCTCCCTGTTGTCAATTTTTTTGTATTCAGGCTCTTTCTTACATTTTTGTTTGGCTAAAGGACATCTTGAATAAAAAACACATCCTCCTTCTATTTCTTCTCTATAAATCTCAGGAATTGATCTTAAATCCTTTTTTTCCTTTGGGTGATTAGGAGGAAGAGATTCAAGTAATATTTTTGTGTAGGGATGTAATGGCTTTTTCAAGATACTTTTTACATCCCCTTTTTCCATTATTTTTCCTCTGTAAAGTACAAGAATTTGGTCAGAAAGCATACCAACAACATTCAAATCATGGGATATAAAGAGAAAACTTATACCTTTTTCTTCCTTAAGTTTTTTAATAAGTTTTATTATCTGAAGTTGAATAGATACATCAAGGGCTGAAGTTGGTTCGTCTGCAATAATAAGTTTAGGTTGGAGTACTATCGCTCTTGCTATTGCAACCCTCTGTCTTTGTCCACCTGAAAGATCAGAAGGGTATCTATCCAGAAAGGAACTGTCAAGACCTGCATCTTCAATGGCCTTTACCACTTTCTTTTCCCTGTCTTTTTTATTAATCCCGTGAACAACGAGAGGTTCTTCAACTATCTGATAGATTTTATATCTTGGATTAAGAGATGTTCTTGGATCCTGGAATATTACGGATGTTTCTTTTCTGAAAACTTTCTCCTCCCTGCCAGATAGTTTGTATACATCTTTCCCCTCAAATATAATCTTTCCTTCGTCTTTTTCAATTAGTTTAAGAATTAGTCTGCCAATAGTTGATTTACCGCTTCCTGATTCACCAACTATACCCAGAACTTGATTGTAATTTAAGGAGAAAGATACACTATCCACAGCTTTGAAATACTCTTTTTTGAAAAGGGACTTTTTTATAAGAAATTTTTTTGATAAGTTTTCTACCTTCAGTAAGGTAGGACTATGACTATCCATTTTTTTATTTTAACCTGTTTCCTTTTACCTCAAAAAATTTTATAAAGTATAACATAAATGGTTTTCCTCAATTTTATGATTTAGATTAGAAGTTAACTCTCTTTGTTTTTAATCTCTTTCCAAAACGGTCAGACTTTCTATATGGTATGTATGGGGAAACATATCTATTAGCCTTGTACTTTTCAGGATAAAACCGTTTTGTATCAGTTTTGCCACATCTCTTGCAAGGGTGGAAGGATTGCAGGATATGTATATAATTTTTTTTAGATTTTTCAGCTGCAGCAGGGCGTTTATAGTATTTTCTTCAAGACCTGTTCTGGGAGGGTCTATAAGAACAAGATCCGGATTTTTCTTAAGCATATATTTTAATACGTCAGATGCTGAAGATCTGTGGAAAAACACATTTTTTGAGCTGTTTATCTTCCTGTTATGGTTTGCATCTTGAACTGCATAAGGGTTTATCTCCACACCAAAGGCTTTATCACAGTATCTTCCCATAGGGATAGTAAATGTTCCAACCCCGCAGTATAGATCAAAAGCCACATCTATTTTTTCTTTTTTCAGTTCATCTTCCATAAGCTTTATAAGGTTTTCAACCTGAAATCTGTTTACCTGAAAAAAGGAGTCTGCACTTACCCTGAATGTGTAATCTCCTATCTGCTCATAAACAAATGGAGATCCAACAAAATTTACCCTTTTTGGATAGCCGTTTTCAACTGAATATATACCAAAACCTTCAAGATTTTCCCCTAAAAATGCCCTCATATGTTTTAGACCAAGGGGAATACTTTTTATTTTTTTCCTGAAGATGAACTTTGCAGTCATCTGATCTTTTGATGAAGAGTAAAGGTGCAGTTCCACAGGCTTAAAAGAAAAAAACGGCAAAACTTCCCTCAATCCATCTATTGAGTTATTAATGTCTTCTTTCACCAGATAACAGCTGTCTACATTCACTATCTGCTTGCTCTCTCTCATAAAAAATCCTATTTTTTCTTCTTTCAGTTTAAACTGAGCCCTGTTTCTGTAGTGAAGATCAGAAGGAGACGGTAAAGGGGGCAAAATGTTTGGATTTTTTATTTTTCCTATTCTGTTAAGGGTTTCTAAAAATATCTCATTTTTGTATTCAATCTGTTTTTTGTAATCTATATGCATGTAGTCGCAACCACCACAATAACCGAAATATTTACATACAGGATCTACTCTGTATGGGGAGGGTTTGATTATCTTAACAGGCTCACACTCATAAAAGCTTTTTTTCTCTTTTTTTATTTTCACTTCCACTTCTTCATCAGGCAGCACAAAAGGTACAAAACAGATCCTGTCGTTCATTCTGCCTATACCTTTGCCCCCGTAAACAAGCTTTTCAATTGTGATTTTCATCATTACTGTTCCTTATAGAAATATGTTTTAAAATATTATTGGCATATAAAAATATAACATCTGGAGCGGATAAATGTTTTATGTATCAAAGATGACCCCTTTTTTCTTTCTGCTGGCATTTACCGAGATACTTTTTGCTTCCTTCTCAAAGGCATTAGGTTATGACTATATTTTTGTTGGTATTATAACCGTTTTTGGTTTTATACTGCATACTATACTGGGAGCAGCTTACCAGATAATACCAAACTCCCAACAGGTTCAGCTGAAAAATGAAAAGCTCCAGATTTTCGTTTTTATATCTGCAGCTTTAAGTTCATTTTTTATGTTTATGAAAAACTACCCTATAGCCTCACTTTTTACTGCTACATCTGTTGTCCTTTTTACAATTCATGTTCTACCTGCTGTAAAAAATATACAGCCTGTAACTATTAAGTTCCTTCTTGCCTCTCTTGTTTACATGAATCTTGGAGCTGTATTTTTTGTGATGAGCCACCTTCCTGTGGACATACTCCCTTCTGTTCCGTTTCAGCTTGCAGTTCACAGTATAACAGCAGGTGTTATGCTGAATGCTATTATAGGAGTTGAGCTTGCATGGATACCTATGATCCTGATGCACACTCTAAACTTAAGGCTTGCTAAAGCTGTATTTTTTATTCTCCAGTTAGGCATTCTTATTCTATTGGTAGGATTTGCCACAGTAATGTACAAAGTTGTTGCTGTTGGAGGATTAATAATACTTTCAGGAATTTTGATCTTCCTCTGGATCGTTTTTGATTCTGTTAGAAAATCAACCCATAAGGAGATACCGTTTGTTGTAAAGTTTTTTATCGCAGGGCATATCTTTCTTATAATTGGCATTCTTGCAGGTCTGCATCTTGCAGGCAGTGGAAAACTTGACGCAGTGGGCATCCATATGGATCTTATGGTTTTTGGTTTTGGGGGAATGACAATATTTGGGGCGATGTTTCACCTTCTTCCAAGAATTGTGTGGAATATGGTGCATGTTAAAAAAGCACAGGAAGGAAAAAAAATACCAAATGTTTTTAATATTTTGAAAAAAAATGAGGCTGTAATAAGCCTGTATGTTATGTTCTTTGGGGTTTTCCTTATGGCAGGTGCAAATTTTTCTGATCTTCATACTGTAAAGTATCTTACAGCCCTTGTTTTTATAACAGGGCTTCTGCTGTTTTTTAGGGCTTTGTTTTACAGACTTTATCAGCTCTACACTCTTTAGAGAAGTTTTATTATGCAGGAGGTTATTACGATCTTACCTTCTGATAAGATCCAGTACGTACCCCATCAGTTCTTTTATTCCTGTCTTTTCTTTTGATGATGTAAGAAATACAGGAAAATCTTTTGGGAGATCAAGGATTTCCCTTATTGTTTTGAGGGCTTTTGCTTTTTCGCTCTGGTTCAGCTTGTCTGCTTTTGTTGCAGCAACAACGTAAGGAATTCCCATGCTTTCAAGCCAGTCTTTCATCATTATGTCTAATTTTGTAGGCTGATGTCTGCTGTCAACAAGCATTATCACAAGGGAGAGGTTTTCCCTTGTCTGAAAGTAAGTTTCTATCATCTTTTTCCATTTC
>JALVEY010000109.1 GCA_027030485.1 Persephonella sp. | reverse complement strand
GCAGACAGGCTTATGGAGTTTACAGGGGCTGTTGAGGAAAGAGAGAAAAAGGATCAGCTCCTTGATACCCTTGATATAGAAAGGGAAAGGGGAATAACTATAAAACTTCAGGCTGTAAGACTGAACTACAAAGCTAAAAACGGGGAAAATTACACACTCCACCTGATTGACACCCCCGGGCATGTTGATTTTGGTTATGAGGTTTCAAGATCTCTTGCTGCATGTGAAGGAGCGCTTCTTTTGATAGACGCTACACAGGGGATAGAAGCCCAGACAATAGCAACATTCTGGCAGGCTCTTGAACAGGATCTTGAGATAATCCCGGTCATAAACAAGATAGACCTGCCCTCTGCCGATGTTGACAGAATAAAAGAGCAGATAGCAGATGTTCTCGGTCTTGATCCTGATGAGGCTATACTTGCTTCAGGTAAGGCAGGTATAGGAATTCAGGATATTTTAGAGGCTATTGTTAACAAGATCCCACCTCCAGAAGGAGAAGAAGAAAAGCCTCTTAAGGCTCTTATTTTTGATTCTTATTACGACTCATACAGAGGAGCTGTTGCTTTTGTCAGGATATTTGATGGTGAGGTGAAAAAAGGAACAAGAATAAAGCTGATGTCAACAGGGAAGGAGTTTGAGGTTACAGAGGTTGGGGCACAGATGCCCCAGATGTCCCAGCTTGAAAGCCTGAAGGCTGGTGATGTTGGCTACATAGCAGCTGCCATAAAAGATGTCAGGGATATAAGAATTGGGGATACAATAACAGATGCAAAAAATCCTACACCTGAACCTGTCCCAGGATTTAGACCGGCAAAACCTATGGTTTACGCAGGGCTATATCCTACAGGTTCAACGCTTTTTGAGGATCTGAGGGACGCCCTTGAGAAATACTCAATAAATGATGCTGCCCTTACATACGAAATGGAAAGCTCGCCTGCTCTTGGGCTTGGTTTTAGATGCGGTTTTTTAGGACTTCTCCATATGGAGATAGTTCAGGAGAGGCTTGAAAGGGAGTATGAGATTGAGCTTATAACGACAGCTCCAAACGTTATATACAAGGTAATAACAAAAAAAGGTGAGGAGATAGAGGTAAGAAACCCTGCCCAGATGCCCGACCCTTCAGTTATAGATAAAATTCTTGAGCCGTACATAGAGGCAAACATCATAACCCCAAACGATTATGTTGGAGCGATAATGCAGCTTGTTCAGGAAAAAAGGGGAGTGCAGAAATCCTTTGAGTATATAGACAAGAAAACAGTTCTCCTGAGGTACGACATACCTATGGCAGAGGTATTGTTTGATTTCCACGACAAACTGAAAACAGCAACAAGGGGATACGCCTCTTTTGATTATGAATTCAAAGACTACAGACCCGGTGATCTTGTAAAGATGGATATAAAGATAAATGGTGAGGCTGTTGATGCCCTTTCATTTATAGTCCACAGGGATAAAGCCTACAGGGTAGGAAGAAATATAGTTGATAAGATGAGAGAGGTAATCCCAAGACAGCTTTTTGAGGTGAGAATACAGGCTGTGATAGGATCAAAGGTAATAGCATCTGCCAAAGTTGCACCTCTTAGAAAAGATGTTCTTGCAAAATGTTACGGTGGGGACATCACAAGAAAGAAAAAACTACTTGAAAAGCAGAAAAAAGGTAAAAAAAGAATGAAACAGCTTGGTAAGGTTGAGCTTCCGCAGGAAGCTTTCCTGAGCATACTGAAGGCGGAGTAAAGATGGCTTTATTTCCTATGTTTGTTGATATAAAATGTCAAAAAGTTCTGATAGTTGGAGGAGGTATTGTTGCCCTCAGGAAGATAGAAAAACTACTTCCCTTTGAGCCGGAGATGAGTGTTGTTTCAAAGGATTTCCACCCTGAGACTATAAAACTTATAAAAGAAAAAAATATTCCCTACGAAAAAAGGAAGTTCAGATTCTCTGACCTTGAAGGTCAAAAGATAGTTATAGTCGCTGTTGACGATATAGATCTCCAGAGGCAGATCTTTGAAAAAACAAGAGGAAAAAATATACTTGTTAACTCTGTTGACAGTCCGGATTACTGCGACTTTATATTCCCTGCATACGTGAAAAAAGGAGATATAGTTATAGGAATCACAACATCAGGAAAACTTCCCGGTCTTTCGGCAAAGCTGAGAAAACATATAGAAAAAACCCTTCCTGAAAATCTTGAGGATATATTTAATCAGATAAAAAAGATAAGAGAAGAACTTCCCAAAGGGGAAGAAAGACAGAAAAAGATACTCCAGCTTGTTGATCAGCTGTTTGAA
>JALVEY010000108.1 GCA_027030485.1 Persephonella sp. | reverse complement strand
CTTTCAAGCCAGCTTAATGTTTTTATAACAGCATCTTTTGCCGTTGTGTGGCTTACAGGGTATGGAGGGCAGACATCAAGGGGCATCATAATGTCGCTTCCGATTATCTCCTGAATGTGTACAACAAGTTCTGGGGTAAAGAAATGCCATGAACCATCAAGATGTGATTTGAACTTAACTCCTTCATCTGTCAGAACAACCTCAGCTTTATGTTTCCCTGTTTTACTTTTTTCCCTTGATAATGAAAAAACCTGAAAACCTCCGCTGTCTGTCAGAATAGGTTTTTCCCAATTTATAAATCTGTGAAGACCACCAAAATACTGTATCACCTCAATTCCTGGTCTCAGGTACAGATGGTATGTATTCCCAAGAATTATTTGTGGTTTTGTTGACAGCAATTGATCTTTTGTTACAGCCTTAACCGTCCCCTGCGTTCCTACAGGCATAAAAACAGGGGTTTCTATTTCTCCATGGGCTGTTTTTATTATGCCTAAACGGGCGTTTCCATCTTTTTTTACAAGTCTGAAGCTAAACAGTTAATAATCCTCCTGATTTAGTAATAATAACTGTTGACAGTTAAAAATAGGGTTTGTAGTTTTATAAAGGAATTATAAAAATATCAAAATTTAGCGTGGGGGTAAAGGTATGGTTCTAATTGAATGGAGTAAGGATCTGGAACTTGGAATTCCAGAGATAGATAAGCAACACAGAAAGCTTGTTGAGATGCTAAATGAGTTCTATACGGAGCTTGAAGAAGGGCACAGGCAGGAAGCTGTTGAGCATTTTTTAAAAAATCTGGAAGATTACATCAATTTCCATCTTGATTATGAAGAAAAATTTATGGAAGAGATAGGTTTTCCTGAAACTGAGGGACACAAAAAGGTTCATCAGATGTTTAAAAAGCTTTATGCAGAAGAAAAGGAAAGATACCTTCAGGGAGATACTAAAGCCCTCAGAGAGCTTGTTGCTTTCGCATTTTCATGGCTTTTTTCCCACATAATGAAAACTGACAGAAAGTACGCAGATTATCTTAAGGAGAAAGAAGTTTAAGGTTTAAGAACCTTTTCAGTAAGAACATCAATAAGATCCTCAGCATTTTCAAATCTTTCCTGTTCTCCGGTTTCCATATCTTTCAGTTCAGGATTCTCTGAAACAAAAACCACAAATCTTCCCCCCATTTTGTTTGCCAGTTTCATCTTTGATTTTAGGCTTCCCTCTTTCAGGACAAGCTCTGTTTTGATCCCTTTTTTTCTCAATCTATCTGCTATTTTCAAACCCTCAATATTAAACTCTGAAACAACAGGTACCACAACAACAAGATCCTTTTCCTCAGGCAGTTTTTCAACAAGAAGCATAAGCCTTTCTATCCCTGCAGCAAATCCAAGGGCAGGGGTATCAGGACCTCCAAGCTGTTTTACAAGGGTGTCGTACCTCCCTCCTGCAGCAACCGTTCCCTGAGCTCCTATCTTATCTGTTATAAACTCAAAAACTGTATCGG
Organism: Persephonella sp.; assembly: GCA_027030485.1. GTDB lineage: Bacteria > Aquificota > Aquificia > Aquificales > Hydrogenothermaceae > Persephonella_A. The sequence continues at coordinate 810 of JALVEY010000108.1, read as the reverse complement.
TGTAGTAATCAAGACCTCTTACAAGCCGTGGGTTAAATATAAAACTTATTCCCAATGATTTCATGTACTCTTTTAGCTTTTCAAATCTCTGAAGGCTCTGATCTGATATGTAATCTATTAAAACAGGGGCATCTTTTGTTGCTTCAATGCATTTTTCCACTTTGCAGTCAAGAACCCTTAAAGGATTTCTTTCTAATCTTTTTTTGCAGTCTTCACAAAGGAGGTCTTTTCTTTCTTTTAAGAAATTTCTTAATACTTCAATATATTTTTTTCTGCTTTCAAAATCGCCAAGTGTGTTTACCTCAAGCCTTGTCTGTATACCAAGCTGATCAAGTATATCCTTTACCATTTTTATAAGCTCTGCATCTGATAGGGGAGAATTGGCACCAAAGATCTCAGCACCTATCTGGTGGAACTGTCTGTATCTACCTGCCTGAGGTCTTTCATATCTGAACATAGCCCCTTCATAAAAAAGCTTCTGGTATCCGCCTTTTGCGTAAAGTCCTTCTTCTATATAAGCCCTTACTGCTGAAGCCGTTCCTTCAGGTCTGAGGGCAACCTTTCTCCCCCCTCTATCTTCAAACACATACATCTCCTTCTGGACAATGTCTGTCTCTTCACCAACAGATCTTACAAACAGAGAAACATCTTCCACATAAGGAAGAATGATCTCATTGAAGTTATAATTCTCAAATATTCTTCTTGCTGTTTCAACAACAAACCTGTACTTTTTTGCGTTTTCCCCGTATATGTCCTGAAAACCTCTTACTTTTTTTATCTGGGACAAATCTTACCTCCAAAAAATGTTTA
>JALVEY010000107.1 GCA_027030485.1 Persephonella sp. | reverse complement strand
CTGAAGAAGGAAATTACAGGAGACTGGGTAAGAACACCTACAGGTAAGTTTAATGTTTATAACACAATGAAGGATATTTACTAATGAATAGAATAATCCTGCTGCCGCTAACCCTCCTGATTGTTTTTGGTGCCTTTGCAGGGGAGTTGGCAAAGGGGAGCAAGCTGTACCAGGAACACTGTGCCTCATGCCACGGGGTGGACAGAGCCGGTACAGTGGCTCCCCCTCTTTTACCTTTATTTTTAAAAAAAATTCCTGAAAAAAAACTGATAAAAATCATCAAAAATGGTCTTCCAGCAACCCAAATGCCTGCATTTCCTAATTTATCTGAAAACGATATAAAAGAAATTATAGCATACATAAAAACCCCTTCAAAAATTGTGTGGTCTGATGAAAAGATCTCAAACTCAATTCAGATAAAAAAAAATTATAAAAAGAAACTGCCTGTAAAAAATATAAAAAATATCGTTGCGGTTGTTGAAAGGGGTCATCAAAAAGTCTGGATAATGGAAGAAACAGAAATACTTGATAAATTCAATTTCAGAAATGTTCACGGGGGTCTGAAGTTTTCTCCATCAGGGTGGAAGATTTATATCCCTTCCAGAGACGGCTGGGTAGGAAGGTACGATATTGATAAAGGCGGTTTTTTTGGTAAGGTAAGAGCCTGTGTTTACCTGAGGAATATATCGTTAGACAGAACAGGAAGGTATATTCTTGTTTCATGCTGGCTTCCAAAATCAATAGTTATCCTTGATGCAGAAAATTTCAGACCTGTAAAATTTATAAATCAGGAAGGGCTTATTTCAGCTGTGTATGAACTTTATTCCCAGAATAAGGCTGTTTTTACATTCAGAGATAAACCTTTAATAGGATTTCTTGACACAAAGAATTTTTCAATTAAGTACAGAAAGATAAAAGAGCCTTATGAAGATTTTTTTATTGATCCTTTTGAGAGATATATTGTCGGCACATCAAGAAAGGGAACATTACTGACAGTATACGATATTAAATCAGGTGAGGAGATATTTTCCTATCCTATTGAAGGAATGCCCCACCTTGCTTCAGCAACCTACTGGTATAAAGATGGGAAGTTCCTGTTCGCAACCCCCCATATAGGAAAACCCTACATTACCGTGTGGCAGATGTACAACTGGAAATTTATCAAAAAGATAAATATTAAGGGAAACGGATTTTTTGTAAGAACCCACCCAACTACACCATACCTGTGGACAGACAACGGTAAGGACAGAGTAATTCTTGTTGATAAAAATGATTACTCCGTAAGATCTATTGAAACGATCAAAGGGAAAAGGGTGATACATACAGAATTTTCAGGGGACGGAAATCTGGCTTATGTAAGCCTTTATAATAAAGATGGTGCACTTTTGATTTATGACAGCATTACCCTCAAACTTGTAAAAAAAATCCCTGCAAGCATACCAATAGGAAAATACAACATAATAAACAAATCAAGAAAATACGCACCCTTTTTACTGGGAAAAGAGGTTTTCCTTGCAAAATGCTGGGGTTGCCACCACCAGACACAGGAGGCTTTTGGACCATCTTTCAGATGGATTGTTAATCATAGAAAGAGGGATATTATTATTTCTCATATAATGAACCCTGAGGCTACATACAGACAGCTTGGGTACAAAAGGAATGCAATGCCGAGGCTAAACCTTTCTAAAGAAGAGCTTGAGGCTGTTGTTTCTTACATGATGGAGTTTAAAAATGCTGAGGATAACTGAGTACATAAGAAAAACATTAAAAGGTGAGAAAATAAAACCCTTTCCAGGAGTTATTCTTATATGGAATCTGACAAATGTGTGCAATCTTTTCTGTCAGCACTGCTATTCCTCTGCAAACACTGTAAGAACTGGAGAACCTACAATAGAGGATATAAAAAACCAGATACCTTATTTAAAAAAAGCAGGGGTAAAATACCTGATCCTTTCAGGTGGTGAACCACTACTCAGGGAAGACATATTTGATATAGCCAGACTGTTTAATCAAAACGGATTTATAACAACCCTTTCAACAAACGGTATTCTTGTTACACAAAAAAATATAGACAGAATAAGGGAAAATTTCTCCTATGTCGGAATAAGTATTGATGGGGACGAGGAAACCCACGACAGATTTCGGGGAATGAAAGGTGCCTTCAAAAAATCTCTTCAAGGTATCAGGCTTGCTCTTGATGCTGGAATTAAAACGGGAATGAGGTTTACAATAACCTCCCAGACATACCAATCTATTCCTTACATTTTTAAGCTTGCAGAAAGGGAGAATATACCGAAGATATACTTTTCGCA
>JALVEY010000106.1 GCA_027030485.1 Persephonella sp. | reverse complement strand
TAAGGAGATTCTTCCGTCTCTGCATGTACAAGTATCATTCCTGCCGAAGAATTTCCTACCAGCATACCCTCTCCTCTTTTGAAGAGAGAAGTTGTATCAACAGCAACCCTGTCTCCCATTCCAACAGGTATTATCCCTGTAACTTTTGCTTTTATCATCGGCACTTTTTCTGTAGTCTCTTTTATCACAGATGCAACCCTTTTTATCTCATTCAGGTCTTCTGTTTCAAGCACAACCCCTTTTACACCTTTTTCAAGTATTCCTACTGCTATACTTGCCTCGTCTGCATTTTTGACTACAGCGTAGATGTTTTCTGACTGAGCTATAAGGTTTTCAAGGGGGATAATTGTCCAGTCTGTTGTTCTAACAATAACATTTTTTCCAGATTTAGCTAATTTTGCAGCCTTTTCTTCATCTTTTTTGTCATTTATCGTTACAAAAACAAAATTATCAGATAGATTTCCTTCCCTGTCTGCCGTGATAAACTTAACCCTTCCTAACTTTTTTGCTTCCTGAAGTTTTTCCTCAGGCACTATTATGTAATCAGCTCCTGATTCTATCGCCGTTGTTACAATTTTTTTGTCGTAATTAATAGCGTTTACTATAAACTGTTTCATTTCCTATCCCTCTTGTTTTTAAAAATTATAATATCATTAAAACTTAATATCAGCTTCCTTTTTGAATACCGCTATTACCACCATACCTAAAAATCTTTTTTCCATAAAAACCTTGCTGTAGCCTTTTTCCTTAAAAAATTCTTCAAGCTGTTTTGGCGTCATAGAGTTTTCAATAGATTCCATAAAGTAGTCATATTCATCTCTTGAGAATATTTTTTCACCTACAGGTCTAAAAATTTTATTGGCAAAAAAATAGATAGATCCATAAATAAATTTAGATGGTTTTGAAATGTCAAGTATTCCTATATATCCTCCATCTTTTAAAACCCTGCTGAACTCTTCCGTAGCTTTATCTGTGTCAAGATGTCTGAAAACAAGTGATGATAATATGCTGTCTATACTTTTGTTCTTAAAAGGAAGATTGTATGCAGATGCACGGATAAAAAGGTTTTTCTTTTCTTTATTTTTTTCTTTAGCTTTTTTAAGCATGTTAAAGGCAACATCAATTCCCACAGGAATGCTCTTAGGGTAAATACTGTGGATTTTTTTTACTACTTCTCCGGTACCTGTTCCCACATCAACAGGAAAATTGCCTGCAGGGGTTTGTTTTACAAGAACTTCCTGCCATCTATCTATAAATCCAAAGGTGGCAAACTTTAAAAATCTGTCGTATCTTTTGACAACGCTATCAAATATCCTTGCTGCGATTTTTTCCTGTGCCATTTTACTTTTTCTTCCATTTTGTGCCTACAGGGGTGTCTTCAAGGATAATTCCCTGCTCTGAAAGTCTGTCTCTGATCATATCTGCTATCTCAAAATTTTTCTGTTTCCTTGCTATATTTCTTATCTCTATAAGCATCTGGATAAGCTCTTTTTCTTCTTTTTCCATCTGCTCAAGTTCTGCTGTTTTTTCTACAGCAACCTCAATAAGTTCTTCTTTTTCTATGCAGGGCTGTAGACTGTCAAAAAGACCAAAAATATCCCTTCCTATTTTGTGGATCACATCTTTTGCTTCTTTATAAGACTCTAACGCCTTTTTTGATATTCCACCTTCTTTTACAGCTCTGTCTTTCAGAATATTCATTTCCCTTACCAAGCCAAATATAGATGCAAGAGCTTCAGGCGTGTTAAAATCATCGCTCATCGCTGCATAAAAACCCTGCTCTGCCTTTGCTACTGCATCGTAAAGATGTCCCTCAAAATCAGCTTTTTCAGGAAGTTTTTTCAGGATTTCATACTCTTCCATTGTGTTTTCGAGTCTTTCGTAGGCTTTTTTTGTTTCTTCCATCTTTTCCCATGAAAAATCAAGGGGACTTCTGTAATGGACTGACAGAACAAGAAGCCTGAGGATATCCGGCTCGTACTTTGAGTATATCTCCTTGAGGGTTATGTAATTACCTAAAGATTTTGACATCTTCTGTCCATTTACCGTAACAAGCCCGTTGTGAATCCAGTATCTTGCAAAAGGTTTGTCTGATAAAGCCTCTGCCTGAGCAAGCTCATTTTCGTGGTGGGGAAATGTTAGATCAAGTCCTCCTCCGTGAATATCTATCGTTTCTCCAAGATGCTTAAATATCATTGCACAGCATTCTGTATGCCAGCCAGGTCTTCCTTTTCCCCACGGTGAATCCCATGCAGGCTCACCTGCCTTTGATGCTTTCCACAGGGCAAAGTCTAAAGGATCTTTTTTCTTTTCCCCCGGTTCAA
>JALVEY010000105.1 GCA_027030485.1 Persephonella sp. | reverse complement strand
CCTTCAGGCAGGCTCATCACGTTGTTGGTCAGATTGTTGGATACCTGACACACCAGAATCGGGAATTAGAGAGTATAACACTTGATGAACTAAAAAAGTTTTCTGATCTTTTTGATGAAGATGCCCTAAATATTCTTGATTCTTATTATGCTGCAGATGCAAGGAAGTCTTACGGCGGAACGGCAAAGGAAAGAGTTTTAGAGCAGATTAAATACTGGGAAGAGAAACTGCAATGAAAGTAAGGCTGTCAGACCAGCAGATAAAAGCTATAAAAGATGCGGTTCGGCAGGTTTTTGGTAATGAGGCTAAAGTGTATATATTTGGAAGTAGAGCTGTTTCTGACAAAAAAGGGGGAGATATAGATATTATGGTGCTTGCTCCAGATCTACAGGACAAATACAGGAAAAAGATACAGCTTTTAACCGAGCTTTACAAAAGACTTGGAGAAAGAAAGATAGACCTTATTATTACGGACAGCATAAAAAGCGATATAGAAAAAGAAGCTGTTGAGAAGGGAGTTTTACTGTGAAAAAATAATTAAAGAGGTGAAAAAGTGATAATAATATTTGATGTTGACGGTGTTTTGATAGACGTTACAAAATCTTACCATTACTCAATATACGACACTGTGAAATATTTTTCCTCTGAAAAACCCCGTGAAGAACTTTTAGACATTAAGTTTTCATTCAACATTAACAATGACTGGGACGCATCTATAGCAGGGATACTTTATGCAGAAACAGATCTGTCTCTGCAGGAATTCAAGAAAGTATTTTCCCCTTACAGCCAGTCTCTTGAGGATATGTACAGATTTGGTGAGCATCATGGGATAAAACTGCCACTGTACAAACAGCTTGTAGAGGTGTTTGAGGAGTTTTACCACAAACACAGGGAAAAAGAGGAGATGATTTTTACACACGACGTTCTTGAGAGAATGAGGAAAAAGTCTGACATATTGGGAGTGATAACAGGAAGACCTTTTGATGATCTTGATTACACATTCAAAAAGTTTGATCTTTACAGATATTTTGATTACATAATAACAGAGGACGACATACCAAAGCCTGATCTTAGAAAGCCTTCATCTTATCCTTTAGAGCTTTTCTTTGAGAAGGTTGATTTTGATAATCCTGTTTTTTATATAGGAGATACAAAAGCTGACCAGAAAATGGTTGAAAACTTTAACAAAAAAGAGAACAAAAATGTTAGGTTTATACTCTACCAGAATGAACACAACAGGGATCTTAATGCAGACTACAAAATAAAAGCCCCAGATGAAATATGTGAGGTGTTAAACAGCTATGATTATGCACAGGATTAGACCGCTTTTTGTGTTTTTGGTGATCTTTTCATTTTCCTTTTCTGATCCGATAACCGAAACCCTTGAAAAGTATGTGAATCAGGAGCTTGAGAAAAAAGACATTAAGTTCAGAGAAAAGCTTGATGAATGTCTGTCTGTTTACAAAAAGTACTACTACAAAGACGAGAGGCTGAAAAAAGAGCTTGAACAAAAAGGGTGTGATCCGTACATAAAAGAGTATGAGAGGCTGATTGAGAAGGCAACAGAAAGGTACAGCAGGGAGCTGGACAGGAAGGTTGAACAGGCTGAGGAGATAAAAAAAAAGATTAATTACTTCGGCGTTCAGGTAAACGGGGAAAAGTTCGTTATACTTAAAGTTCCTGTTGAGGCTGAAAAGTTCTCAATCTACAAAGTGGAGATAAAAGGTGAAAATCTTCCAACACCTTACTGCAGATCGGAAGATGGGATATGGATACACTTTCCTGCATCAAAAAAGGTTTATGATTTAACTGTTTTTCTGACAGATATAGAATTTGAGAAAAAGCTTTTTTCTTCTAAGGAAAAAACAAAATTTTTAATGCCGGAAAAGATATACAAAATCAAAACAAAAATAAAACTTTCCAGTTTCAAAAAATTAAAGCTTTCTTCAGAAAAATCAGGTAAAAAATTTGTGTTCAGGTTTAACCTGCCTTTTGTTTATTACGCCTATGCATCGTATGATTTTGTGGGGGTAAAAAAAGAGTTTCCGCCGGCTGCACAGGCAGATAATCCCTGCAGGAAACCGTACCTGACGCTGGAAAACAAGCCTGACAGCATATTTATCCGGTTTATTACTTTAAAAGGAAATAATGTTTCTTATAAAGATTTCAGGGTAGCTCCACAGTAAAAATATCAGAGCCGTATCCGTCAGTAGATATAACCCTCAGTTTCAGTTTTAATTTTTTTATGCCGTAATTTTTTAGAAATTTTTCATGTGTGTATCCTGCATCAACATAGCTTCTTAAAGGAGATCTGTCCGGTTTTTC
>JALVEY010000104.1 GCA_027030485.1 Persephonella sp. | reverse complement strand
TACATTCCAGAGGAATTTATTAAAGACCCTTTAGAAAGAATGAATATCTATATGGCTGTATCAAAAGCTTTTGATACAGAAGAAATAGAAAAAATAAAAGATTATCTGAGAAGATTTTACTCAGGTCTCCCTGATGTTTTTAATTTATACCTTGATATAGAAAAACTAAAGAAGGTTTTAAAAGGAAAAGGTATAACAAGGGTTATTATTAAAAAAAATGCTGGAAGTTTGCATTTTGATGTAGAAAATCCGCCACAGCCCGATCTCTTGCAGGAACTTTTAAAAAGTTTGTCTGTGAAAAAGCTGTATCCTGACAGATTAGAGTTTGAGGTTACAGAAAACTGTATTGACAGGCTTTTATCTGTATTTGAAGAGAATTGTTAAGGTATTATATAAATATAACTCCGTTGCACCATTGTGATTACAGTTGCCTGTATAAATCTCATAAGTTTTATCTGAACTATGTGAGATGTAAAAAGGCAGATCTAAATTTTTCGGTGCAAAAATGGAAAAGTATAGAAAATAACAGATTGGTTTAATAAAGCTTAGGTGGTATGAATTGGATTACTAAAAGTCAATTCGTCTTTTTTTATTCCAAACCAGAATAATAAATACACCACTTTTAAATAGCTAATCAAAAGTCTGGTAGTTAGTTAGCAATCCCAATAGTCTATTGCTTGAAAGTTTGTTGCTTTTAGACTATATTTACAATGTAAAACTTTTAAATAGAGGTGATGTTGTGAAACCTATAAAGTCTATGAATGCTTTTAAAACAAGTTACATAGCAGATGTTAAGGAAAAATTGGGTTTTAAAGTAAGAGTTTCTCCAAGAAGGAAAAACTCTGAAAGAAAAATGAAATGCCCTGATTTCCATGCAAGGTTTATAAGTGATGCTATAAAAATCTTGCAGAAAGAATGTAAACCATTAACATATAAGAACATACAGGAAACAGCATTTAAACTGTATCAAAAAACACAGCAGGAAAACAAGGTAAATAAATATCTTAATTCTATAAAAGTAAGTAAATCATTATCTGAAGAAGACATAAAAGACATATTAGACTCAGAGGTTTTTGAACTTGAAAGTTAAAGTAATGATTGACACTAATGTTTTAATTTACTTTTTAGCAGACATTAAAACAGAAAGCAAAGGAAAAATAAAAAAGCTTTTTGAACAGGAAAACAAATACCAGTTCGTAATAACTACAAGAATATTAGATGAGCTTATTTTCAAAATAATTGTTATTCAGAGTGGAAAAAATTTTAAGAATTTAAAAGCTAACAAAAATATTATAAAAAAGTACAGTTCTACAATAGACTTTATAAGGAGTTTTTTAGAAGACTTTAATTTTAAAATCTATGAAATAAAAGAAAAGCACTATTGGAAATTAAAAGATGTTATCAACGAATATGAATTAATTGGTAATGATGCTTTGACTTTTATCGTAATGAAGGAGAACAACCTTAAATACATTGCAACCATAGATAAAGACTTTGAACATATTCCTGCAATAAATGTATTAAACGGTCTTTAAGTCTTTTCACCAAATTTATAGAAAATTTTTGATTTTTCACTCTAATATCTGAACCTTTGCTCCTTCTTTTTCAATGTCAAGGATTTTGTATTTGGCATTAATCCCGTGTTTTAAGAAACCTTCCACCATAGCCTCGCCGATCTTTTCAAAATTGTGGTCTGCCAACGCCAGAATTGTTGATCCTGCACCGCTAAGACTTGCGCCTAAAGCTCCAGACTTTAAAGCATTTGAGACAACATCATCAAAACCGGGTATAAGCTTTTTCCTGTACGGCTGGTGAAACTTATCTTCCATTGCAACCCTGAGCAGATCGTACCTTCTGTTTTGTATAGCTGTCAGGAACAGTGAAGCTCTCTGGAGATTGAATATGCCATCTTTCAGCGGTATTTTTTCAGGAAGAACAGATCTTGCCTTTTCTGTTGAAAGCTCAAAATCAGGAATGACGACAACAGCTTTTAAGTCGTCCGGAAAATCTATTTTCTGGTAGTAAGTTTTCCCCCTGTCCACAAGAGCTGTAACAAAACCTCCTTTCCATGCAGGAATAAGGTTGTCAGGATGTGGCTCAAATCTGTAAGCTATTTCAAAAAAAAGATCATCTGTAAGCTCTGTTTTGCTGACTGTGGAACTTATTAAAATGGCTGCAACAATTGCTGTGGCACTGCTTCCAAGCCCTCTCGCAACAGGAACATTTGTTATCTGTTTTACTTTTGCCCCGTGAAATGGTTTTCCCCTTCTTTCGCAGGCAAATTTTAGAACCTGAACAAAAAGGTTTTTTTCAGGATCTTTCAAAAATGGATTTTCAGGAACTGTCTCTATAACAACACCATCGTATTCCTCAACCTCAAATTCATTGTACAGACTTAAAGCAAGACCAAAAGTGTCAAATCCGGCTCCAAGATTTGCTGTTGTTGCAGGAACTACGGCTCTCAGTTTTTTCATTTCTTACCCGCTGACATAATGGGGTAATTTTCCCTCAAGTATCTCAACATACTCTTTTATTCCTTTCTCAAGGTTGTACTTTGGGACAAACCCGAGATCTTTCTTAATTTTTGACATATCAGCCTGTGTAAACTCCTGATAAAAATCGTAGGGACAGTCAAAATAATCAGGCTGGAGGTCTTTTCCAAGATATTTGTTGAGCAAGGCAACAACTTCGTTGAATGATCTTGCCTCCCCTGATCCTATGTTGTATACGGTAGATTGCGGGGCTTCTTTTGCAAGGATTGTTCCATCAACAGCATCTTTCACATAAACGAAATCTCTTTTCTGTTCTCCCCATTTAAAAAGTCTGGGTCTTTTGTTTTTTTTGATCTGGAGGTAAAGCTGGTATATCATACTTGCAAACTTTCCTTTATGTGCTTCTCCGGGACCATATACATTGAAATACCTTACACCTACAACCTTAAGACCTGTCTTTTCTGAAAAATCTTTTGCTATGTTGTCCATTATATACTTTGAAAATGCATACACATTCTCAGGGGACTTTTCCCTGTTTTCTTTCAGGGGAACATGCTCTTTCACATTCCCATAAACAGATGCAGACGATGCGTACACTACAGTTGACTCGCTTTCTGCTGCGACCTCAAGTATGTTTTTAAACCCGTCAACATTCTTTCTCATCATAAGTTCCTGATCTGTAACTGTTGTGTCCGTTATTGATGCAAGATGGAATATCACTTCAGGCTGGAAATCGTCAATCTTGAAAAATACCTCATCTGTTGATACATCACAGGCGAGCACTTCACCTTTGAACTTTTTCAGGTTTTTGAAGTTTGCACTTGAAAAATCGTCTAATATGAGAATTTTTGCTGATGGATATCTTTCCTGAAGCTCAAGGGCGAGATTAGAACCTATAAATCCTGCTCCTCCTGTTATAAGTATGCTGTTTATCTCTTTCACTATCTATCTACCCCTTTATATTGGTTCTATATAAAAAAGTTCCTGTCCGTATTCAACTGGCTGTCCGTTTTCAACGAGGATTTTTACCACTTTTCCATTAATATCACTTTCTATCTCATTCATAACTTTAAGAGCTTCTATTATACATAAAACCTGTCCCTTTGATACTGTATCCCCTTCTTCAACAAAAGGAGGTGCTCCGGGAGAAGGTGCTCTGTAAAATGTTCCAACAAGGGGTGATTTTATAACATGATACTTGTGGCTTTCTTTACTCTCTATCTCTACAGTTGATGGTGCTTTTATCTCTTCTTTTACCTCAACAACAGGCTGTGGTGCCTGTGCTATTACCTCCTTTTTTGGTCCCACGTACTGTTTTATTTTTATCCTGCCTTTTTCATTCTCAAACTCAACCTCTTCTATCTTTGTGCCTTTTATTTTTTCAATGATCTCAAAGATAAGCTCTTTATCCATAACTAACCCCTTTATTCATTAACTCTTTCTATATATTTACCTGTCCTTGTGTCTATCTTTATTTTGTCTCCCTCATTTATAAATAAAGGAACCTGAATAGTTGTCCCTGTGTCTATCTTTGCAGGTTTGAGAGTTGATGTTGCTGTGTCCCCTTTGAAGCCCGGTTCTGTCTCAATAACCTCATAAACTGCAGACTTAGGAAGTTCTACCCCAATGGGCTGTCCTTTATCAAGGTATATAAAAACCTCCATTCCTTCTTTCAGAAACTTTGCCTCATCTCCCATTACAGAGGACGGGACGGCTATCATATCTCCTGTATTCATATCAATAAACCAGAATGAATCTCCGTCAGAATATGAGTAAGACATCTGTCTTTGCTCAAAATCTGCAAGTTCTATTGAGTCTGATGATTTGTATGTTATCTCAATAACATTTCCTGTTTTCATATTTTTTGCTTTAACCCTTACAAAAGCCTGACCTTTCCCCGGTTTTACATGATCGTAATCAAGAACCCTGTAAGGTTCTCCATCATGAACGATAAACATATCTTTTTTTATCTGGTTAATTCCGATCTTAACTCCCATAGAAACCTCCATTTTTGATTTAGACTCATATAATTTTAGCATATAATTAGTTTTACAAAATCTGGGGGGTTGTTTTTTGAAAATAAAGGATCTTGGGGAGTTTGGACTTATTGAAAGGCTTGTTTCAGTTCTGAATATAAAAGACAGTTCTGTTTATGTTGGTTTTGGCGATGACTGTTCTGCCGTAGAGATTAAAAATCAGCTTTATCTTTTTACAGGTGATGTGCAGCTTGAAGGAAAACATTTTATAAAAGATAAAATGCCTCCTGAAGATCTTGGGTGGAAGCTTGTTTCTATAAATGTTAGTGATATCGTAGCCTGTGGAGGACTGCCTAAATGGGGTTTTATATCTGTTGGATTTCCTCCTGATACGGAGTTTAATTATGTGGAAAAAATATACAGGGGAATAAATGAAGCTCTTGATTTTTACAAAGCCGACATAATAGGGGGAAACACAACCTCATCAGATCAGGTTTTTCTTGATCTTTTTCTTGTTGGAATAACAGAAAGGTTTGTCAGCAGATCAGGGGCAAAAGGGGGAGAGTTTTTACTTTTATCGGGATTTACAGGACTTTCAAGGGCAGGTCTTGAGCTCTTGATGATGGGGAAAAATAGTTATGAAGAATTTGAAAAAAGACTGATAAAAGCTTTTTCAAGACCTATGGCAAGAATAGATCTTTCTGAAAAAATACAAAGGTTTGCAAACAGCTGTATTGATATAAGTGACGGTCTTGCAGGAGATCTCGGGCATCTACAAAAATCAAGCAAAGTCAGGCTCACAATTGATAAAAGCTCTCTTCCTGTTCACCCTGATCTTGACTTATACTGCAAAAAGTATGGAAAAGACCCATACAGGTATATATTATATGGTGGTGAGGATTATCAGCTTGCTTTTACAGTAAGTAAAGAGAATTTAGAACATTTTAAAGACTGTTTTATCATAGGAAAGGTTGAAAAAGGAGAAGGTATATTTCTTATAGAAAACAAGAAAGTCAAAAAAATAAAAGAAAAAGGGTTTGAGCATATCTAAAATGGAGAAAATAAAGAGTCTTATAGATCTTACTGAAATTGAGCCAGAGGCAGTTAAGCAGATATATGATGTTGCATCTTTAGACATAGTGAAAAAACTGGCAATTATGCCTGATGTCCATGCAGGTTATGATCTGTGTATAGGTGGTGTTGCTCTTGTTGAGGATCATATATCTCCCTCTTTTGTTGGCTACGACATAGGTTGTGGAATGTGCTTTGTTAATACTGATATTGATACTGGTCAGATTTTCAGGTCAAAGAAAGATAGAGAAAAGATAGCACAGGAGATATACAGGGAAATACCTGTAGGGAAAAATATCAGAAAAAAACCCCTTGATTATACACCTTTTCGTTCTTCTTCAGGAGACAAAAACCTTGAAAAGAAGGTAAACGACAAGCTCTTTTTATCTTTAGGGACGCTTGGAAGTGGAAACCATTTTATTGAAATCGGGGAAAATCTTGAAGGAAAGGTATGTATCACCATACACTCAGGTTCAAGGAACATAGGACATTCAATAGCATCATTTTATATGAAAAAGGGAAGGTTTTTGCCCCTTGATTCAGACATAGGTAAGGCTTATCTGGAGGATATGAACTTTGCCCTTGAGTATGCTCTGGAAAACAGACTTACAATGATGAAAAAAATACTTAAGATTTTAGGATTTACAGATAAAGAAATCAAAAAGCTCATAAACAAAAAATTAATAAATGAAAACCACAACCATGCAGTTTTGACTAAGGAAGGGGTTCTCCACAGAAAAGGGGCAACTCCTGCAGAAGAAGGTCAGTACGGTATTATCCCTGCCAATATGAGAGACGGTGTTTATGTGACGGTAGGTTTGGGAAACAAAGAGTTTCTCTCATCTGCATCACACGGGGCAGGAAGGGTTTTATCAAGGAGAAAAGCAAAAGAAGTTATTGATATAAAAGAGTTCAAAAAAGTTATGGAGATGGCAGACATAGTAGCAAAGGTAAGTGAAAAAACTATTGATGAGGCTCCTTTTGCCTACAAGGATATAAATAAAGTAATACAGGCTCAGGAAGGGGTTGTTATAAAAGTTGTAGATGTTGTTAAACCTCTGATCAATATAAAAGGGTGAATTTTTTGTTTAATACAGATTAATCAGGTAGCCCTGTTAAATCCTGATCTTTGTTTAATTTTTGGAACTAAAATCTAAACTTTTTCCATAGAACAGATCTATTACACACTGAATATCTTTTGAAACTTTAAAACCAAAGTTTTCTATTTGAGTTGAGGGGAAAGGTTGGATTTGAAAATTTTAACTGTTTCCTTGAGCCAATCAACGGCTTCTGTGTTGTAGTTTTTATATTTTTCGTATAATTCAACTGCTTTAAGATCATACTGGTATAAAAGATCTAAATCTTCAGGAGACAACAACTTTTTGTTCTCTTCTATTATTCTTCTTTCTGTATATATTACAGAAGCCTCTGGATCATCTTCATCAAAGTAGCTTAAATCTACCCCATAATTTCTTACAAGCTTCTTTAATTGCTCTGCTGTAAACATTTTCTTTAACCTCACTGCCTTTTAATATACGGTCATTAATCTAATTTTGCAAACCTATATCCACATAGAATGCAGTTTCTATTTTTCCATTTTCGTTAACGATCACAACCCAATTCTTTTTAGAAAATATATAGATAATCTGTGATTTTCTACCTTTTCTATTAGTATTTTATCGTGATTCGATAATGTTTCTATTATGGATTTGATATATTGGATATCTGCATTTTCTTTTGGAATATGACCTTTAGCAACTCTCTTGTTAACATGTTCATCAAACTTTTTCTTTTTCTTCCATAAGTTTGGAAACTTTTTCCCAAAATCCTCCTTCGTTTTTAATTTTTCAAGTTTTCCTAAGTTTTTCACAAATTTATCTTCTATAGACTTTTGAATCCTTTCAAATCTTTTATGTTTCAAAACTGCTCCAGTTTCTATTTTGGGAATGAGCGACTTTTCCTTTTCGTAAAAAAGCCCAGTAATATCAAAGTTTTTATAATTCCCAGTTTTCCAAATTTTGAAAGTTTCAATTCCTTATAGGCACTCTAAAACCAAGTCAAGATTGTCAACATATCAAATCCTCTCCTGTTTCAATTCCTTATAGGCACTCTAAAACCTAAATGCAATAGTCTCAGGTCTTGCAACAACATTTGAACTGTTTCAATTCCTTATAGGCACTCTAAAACCTTTGTTCAGAGTGTTCTTGAAAGAATATAGACATATGTTTCAATTCCTTATAGGCACTCTAAAACCATATGAGAAGGAAACTGTATATCTGTTTTTGGAACGTTTCAATTCCTTATAGGCACTCTAAAACCTTTGTTCAGGCAGTCCTTGAAAGGATTTAGCTGTATGTTTCAATTCCTTATAGGCACTCTAAAACCCGTTGGGGCTCAAGGGTTAGCGGGGATTTGAGACTGTTTCAATTCCTTATAGGCACTCTAAAACCTGACATTAGATGCAACAGAAGACGACCTGACGCTCTGGTTTCAATTCCTTATAGGCACTCTAAAACCGATAGCATTAGAATTACGGAACTAACAGATGAGATGTTTCAATTCCTTATAGGCACTCTAAAACTGCTGATTTTGGATGTTTTATTGCAGATGCCAGACCAAGTTTCAATTCCTTATAGGCACTCTAAAACCACTGTAGAAAATGCAGGATCATCTACAGATGATCCTGTGTTTCAATTCCTTATAGGCACTCTAAAACCCCTGTGATTTCCAAATTTTAGAATAAAAATTGGAGGGTTTCAATTCCTTATAGGCACTCTAAAACAAACTTCCCTTTCTTTTTGTCAAAATTCAACCAAAAAAAGTTTCAATTCCTTATAGGCACTCTAAAACCATTTTTGATTGATGATTTCCGATAACAAAATCAATAGTTTCAATTCCTTATAGGCACTCTAAAACCTAACTATCATCATTGTTATATCTACAGTTATCACAAGTTTCAATTCCTTATAGGCACTCTAAAACCTGTTTGATTTTTTCGTTTTGAGACTTCGTCTCAATTACGGTTTCAATTCCTTATAGGCACTCTAAAACCATTTTAGTCCTGTGGACTAAAATTATTTGAGCAGGAGTTTCAATTCCTTATAGGCACTCTAAAACCTGGCAAGACTTATTATGTTGTCAAATATTTGATAGAGTTTCAATTCCTTATAGGCACTCTAAAACATATGTCCATATACTCTGGTTGTCTCTTTTCTTCCAGTTTCAATTCCTTATAGGCACTCTAAAACCTTCTTCTAATTCAGATTTATTTTTATATGGTTGTGTGTTTCAATTCCTTATAGGCACTCTAAAACCTACAGCAGATGCAGAGGCTCTATTCAAAAATACAGCTTGTTTCAATTCCTTATAGGCACTCTAAAACCCATCCAATCCATCTCTTATTCTATTGTCAAGAAACCATTGATAAATCTAACTTATCTTAAATATAAAAAAAACGGCAATCTCTGTCAAATTAAATT
>JALVEY010000103.1 GCA_027030485.1 Persephonella sp. | reverse complement strand
TCTGTTATCGGAAGCACAAATATCTCAATCCCAAGGTTCTCTGCCAGCTGTTTTGCATCTTCAATGCTTTCTTTTGATGTGTAATGAGAGGGCATAAGAACCCCTTTCACATTTTCACTTCCAAGGGCATCAACAGCTATTGTTGCTGTCAGCGAACTGTCTATTCCCCCTGAAAGCCCTATAACAACCTTCTCAAAGCTGTTTTTATGTATGTAATCTTTAAGTCCTAAAACAAGGGCTTTGTAGATTTCTTCAGCTTCTTTAAGGTCAAGCTCAACCCTCTGGGGAATAATATCTAACTTATCCTTTATTTTGTAGTTAAGAAAAACCTCCACAACCCTTTCTTCCCTTTTGTAATATGCCCTCAGATTTCTCAGCCTGTTGTCTTTAAGCTGTTTTCTAAAAATAGCATCAAGATCAATATCACATATAAGAAGATCCTCCTCAAAAGCCTTTCCTTTTGCGATTATGTCGCCGTCAGGTCCCACAACGAGGCTGTTGCCGTCAAAAACAAGCTCGTCCTGCCCCCCAACAAGGTTCACATACGCAATTGAGATCAGATTGTCCCTTGCCCTTACCCTGAGCATATCCTCCCTGAGTTTTACCTTTCCTGCGTAATAGGGTGATGCATTAATGTTTATAACAAGCTCAGCCCCTTCTATAGCCTGTATGTTTATAGGGTTTTCCGGATACCAGATGTCTTCACATATTGACATTCCTATTTTGTACCCCTGAATATTCAGAATGGTTATCTCATTACCTTTCTGGAAATACCTTACCTCATCAAAAACACCGTAATTAGGGAGAAAGTTTTTGTGGTATTTTGCAACTATATCCCCGTTCAAAAGAACAGCAGAGGCATTATATATGTCTTCTACCTTATCAACAAAGCCAACAATACTTATTATGTTTCTGCTTTCCTGTGCGATTTTTTCTAAGTATCTGATATTTTTATTAATAAATGAAGGTTTCAAAAGAAGGTCTTCAGGGGGATATCCGGTTATTGCAAGCTCAGGAAATGCTATTATATCAACGTCATGGTGTCTCGCCTCTCTTATACCTTTGATGATCTTTTCTGTATTCCCTTCTATATCTCCTACGGTGCTATTGATCTGAGCAAGGGCTAACCTCAGCTTTTTCATTTTTACTCCACGATTGTTTTTTAACATTATACCTATATATTAAATTAATAACTATTGTATTTTTTTACGATAAAAATTAATAAACCGAAATAAAGGTTAGCAGATGAGAGAAGTATATCTGGGGCGTCAGCCTATTCTTGATAGGAATATTAGGATATTTGGGTATGAACTCCTTTTTAGAGATAGAGAAGAAAATTTTGCAATTATAAAAGATTCCATAGAGGCAACAGCAAGAGTTGTAATGAATCTTCTTACATACATGGATTTTAAGGAAATAATAAATAACAAAAAAGGTTTTATAAATGTCAGCCCTGAATTTTTGGAAGGGGATTTTATAGATCTTCTTCCAGAAAATAGGATAGTGCTTGAAATATCAAGCTTGGATAAAATAAATAAATTTGTGATTGATAGCATATCAAAAGTAAAAGAAAAAGGCTACCAGGTTGCCCTTGATAATGTCCAGTTTAATGAGCTTTTAACACCTCTTCTTGAGATAGTTGATTATGTAAAGATAAACATAAGAAATTTTTCCGATGTTGAACTTAAAGAGATGGTTGATTTTTTAAAGAAGTACAGCGTAAAGATTATAGCCGTTAAAGTAGAAACAGAAAAAGATTTTTTGTTTACTAAAGAGCTTGGTTTCGATTACTTTCAGGGATTTTTCTTCGAAAAACCAATTATAAAAAAAGAAAAAAAGCTTCCATCTTATAAGCTTGCTTTACTTAAGGTTCTTAGATTTGCCATTCTTGAAAAAGGTATGGATGAAATAGCAGAGCTGATAAAGGGTTATCCTGATCTTGGATACAAACTATTAAGATATGTAAACTCCCCGTATTTTTATTTAAAAAGTAAAGTTTATTCCATAAAACAGGCTCTTTCTATTCTTGGATACATGAACATACAAAAATGGGCTATACTTCAGATTTTTGCCTCAGAAGGAGGAGATATAAAATCTAATCCTCTTCTTGAAAGGGCTGTTATCAGAGGAAGAATGATGGAAATCCTTGTGTCTAAAGTATCTTCTGACATTGATATGATAGAAAAAGCTTACATAACAGGAATGATCTCCCTTATAGGTTCTGTACTTTACAGACCGATTGAGGAGATATTAGATGATCTTTATATAGATGAAGAAATTAAGAAAGCTGTTTTGAGAAACGAGGGTATTTTAGGTTGTCTTCTTTCCTCAATTATAGATCTTG
>JALVEY010000102.1 GCA_027030485.1 Persephonella sp. | reverse complement strand
ACAGATAAATATGATATATTATTTAAGTTTTTGCTGTCAGTCAAATAAACACGCTTCCCGCTGCAAAAGGGTTGCCCTTTGTGGTTATTGGGAGGCGGAAGAATAAACCCTTAGGAGGTAGTATTATGCCGTTTGAAATCACAATGAGAGAACTCCTTGAAGCAGGAGTACACTTCGGTCATCAGACCAGAAGATGGAATCCCAAAATGGCCCCTTACATCTTCACAAAAAGAAATGGGATTCACATTATTGACCTTGCCAAAACAATTCCGCTGTTTAAAACAGCATGGGAATTCGTAAGAGATGAGGTTGCCAACGGATCAACAGTTCTGTTTGTTGGGACAAAAAAACAGGCAAAAGACATAATCAAAGAGCAGGCTGAAAGATGCGGAGCCTACTACATTAATGAAAGATGGCCGGGAGGTCTTCTAACAAACTTCTTCACAGTAAGGAAGTCTATTGACAAATTAAGAAAACTTGAAAGAATGGAAGCTGAAGGAGCATTTGAGATCCTTCCAAAAAAAGAGGTTGTAAAACTCAAAAAGAAAAAAGAAAAGCTTGAAAAGATTTTAGGCGGAATCAAAGATATGGAAAGGATCCCTGACATTCTTTATGTTGTTGATACTGTCAGGGAAGAGCTTGCTGTGAAAGAGGCTAAAAAGTTAGGTATTCCTGTTGTTGCTATAGCTGACACAAACTGTGATCCTGATGTTATTGATTACCCGATACCTGGAAATGATGATGCTATAAAGGCTATAAACCTTATAACAACGAAGATAGCAGATGCTGTTCTTGAAGGAAAATCACTTCAGGAGTCTGTAGGGGCTCAGGTTGAAACAGAAAGTGTTGAAGCAGAACTTATGAAAAAAGCTCAGGAAGAGGGTGTTGCTGAGGTTGGTATTGTTGAGTCAGGGGTTCACGGAGCAAATTCGCCTGAAAAAGAAGAAGCTTTAGAGGAGGCTATAGACAAAGAAATAAAAGAAGAACTTCCTGAAGAAATTGAAGAAGCAAAGGAGGAATTGAAGTAATGGCAGTAGATGCAAAACTTGTTAAAACCCTCAGAGAGATGACAGGTGCAGGTATATTAGAGTGTAAAAAAGCCCTTGAAGAAACAAACGGAAATCTTGAGGAAGCTGTTGAGCTTCTGAGAAAAAGGGGAATCGCAAAAGCAGCTAAAAAAGCAGGAAGGGAAACAAAAGAAGGTATTATCCACGCCTATATCCACGCAGGTGGAAGGGTAGGGGTTCTTCTTGAACTTAACTGTGAAACAGACTTTGTTGCAAAGAATGAACTTTTTAAGGAGCTTGCAAATGAGCTCGCACTTCAGATAGCCGCGATGAGACCCCAGTATGTAAGCAGGGATACAGTTCCTAAGGAGGTTATAGAAAAAGAAGGGGAAATAGCAAGGGAAGCAGCAATAGCTGAAGGCAAACCTGAACATATAGCAGAAAAGATAGCAGAAGGTAAGGTTGAAAAATTTCTCAAAGAGGTATGTCTCCTTGAACAGCCTTATATTAAAGATGACAAGAAAACTGTAGAGGATCTTATAAAAGAGTATATAGCAAAGCTTGGGGAAAACATACAGGTAAGAAGGTTCACAAGATACGAGATAGGAGAGTAAAGGTTGGGACTCCGCTACAGGAGGATTCTTTTAAAGCTATCGGGAGAAGCACTTATGGGGGATCTTGACTACGGGATAGATCCCCTTTTTATAGATGAACTTGCAGAGGAAATAAAATCTGTTTATGAGATAGGAGCTGAGATAGCTATTGTTATAGGCGGGGGAAACATTTTCAGAGGAGTAAAAGGCTCTTCTATGGGTATGGACAGGGCAACAGCAGACTATATGGGAATGCTCGCCACAGTTATGAATGCCCTTGCTCTTCAGGACATACTTGAAAAAAAGGATGTTCCTACAAGGGTAATGTCTGCTATTGAGATGAGGCAAATAGCAGAGCCTTATATCAGAAGAAGGGCGATAAGACATCTTGAGAAAGGAAGGATTGTCATATTTGCTGCAGGAACAGGAAGCCCGTTTTTTACAACAGATACCACAGGAGCTTTAAGGGCAGCAGAGATAAAAGCTGATGTTCTCTTGAAAGCAACTAAGGTTGACGGCATATACGATAAAGATCCAATGAAACACCCAGATGCAAAACTCCTAAGAGAAATCTCATACCTTGATGTTATCAATAAAGGTCTTAAAGTAATGGATCATACAGCCTTAACACTCTGTATGGAAAACAAACTTCCTATAGTTGTCTTTAACATAAAGAAAAAAGGAAACATAATGAAAATCCTTCTTGGAGAGCCTATAGGCTCAAAGGTAGTCTAAACCTATCAGCATAA
>JALVEY010000101.1 GCA_027030485.1 Persephonella sp. | reverse complement strand
TTTCTTTTTCCCCCTTCAACATGCCTATCAAGACAGTTGTAAGTGATGTTCAGTTTTCCACCTATGAACCATTTGTAGTTTGGAAACTCCCATTCTCTCACCTTTTCCCATTTTTTGAACCAGTGGAGTTCCTCTTCTGCAAGTTTGCCCCAGAATGTTTCTGGATCTTTTATGGATTTTTCATACATCCTGTCAAATTCTTCAGCTGTTATTAATGCCCTTTTAAGAACCCTTTCAGGTGGATTGTAAATCTTGTTTACTTTAAGTAAAACCTCATCTTTATGTTCTGACATTATAAACACCTCCGATTAAGTTGATGTAGTACTTTAGTAAATAGATTTAGATTGAGATATGTGAAGTAAAATTCTGGCACAGATTTTTCCATACCCCATAACCCTTTCAGATATTCAATTTATGGAAAGCCTAAATTTTAGATATTTCTTTAAGAAGTTTATAGTATAGTCAGTACACTTCAATATGAAAAATCTCATAATATTTGAAAATTTAAGTTAGTTTGATTTTTGTATTTTCAATCCTTGTTATATTTTTTTCTCAGTATCTTTGCCACTTCCACCATATTCTTAAGTGCCGGTATAACCTCTTTCCACTGTCTTGTTTTTAGTCCGCAGTCAGGGTTTATCCATATAAGATCTTTGTCTATAACCTGAACTGTTCTTTCTGCTATCTCAAGCATCTCCTCAACTGATGGTATCCTTGGGGAATGTATGTCGTAAACTCCAACACCTATTCCGTGATCGTAATTAAAGTTTTCAAAGGCTTTTATTATTTCCCCTCTTGATCTTGATGCTTCTATTGATATAACGTCGGCGTCCATTTTGTAAATCCATTCAATTATCTCGTTGAACTCTGAGTAGCACATGTGGGTGTGTATCTGTGTAATTTCTTTTACTGTGTTGTGGGTCAATTTGAATGCTTTTACAGCCCAGTTAAGATATTCTTCCTGTTTTCTCTTTTTTAGGGGAAGTCCTTCCCTGAAAGCCGGCTCATCAATCTGGATTATCTTTATCCCTTCTTTTTCAAGATCAATAACCTCATCTCTTAATGCGAGGGCTATCTGGTAAGCTATCTCTTTTTTTGGTATATCTTTTCTGTAAAAAGACCAGTTGAGTATCGTCACAGGTCCTGTAAGCATTCCTTTGACAGGTTTTTTTGTCAGGCTCTGGGCATAAACTGTTTCCTTAAGGGTCATAGGTTCAGGTCTGGAAATGTCCCCATAGATAATAGGGGGTCTTACACATCTTGTTCCGTAAGACTGCACCCAGCCGTTTTTTGTGAATGCAAACCCTTCTAACTTTTGACCGAAGAACTCAACCATATCTGTTCTTTCAAACTCACCATGAACAAAAACATCAAGCTCTAACTCTTCCTGAATTTTGACCGCATACCTGATCTGATCTTTTATGAAGTTTTCATACTCTTCCTGCGAAATATTACCCTTTCTGTAATCTGCCCTTATTTTTCTCAGCTGGTCAGTCTGGGGAAAGCTTCCTATAGTAGTTGTTGGGAATTTTGGCAGACCTAAAAGCTCCATCTGTTTTTTGTATCTTTCTTTGAATGGGTGGGGTCTTTTTATCTCCTGATCTTCTATACCTTTAACAAGCTCTCTAACCTTTTTAATTTTAAATCTGTCTACAGCAGACTGCTCAGGAACAGGCTTTCCTTCGTTTATTATCTGCTTCAATGTTTTTAACTCCTCAAGCCTTTCATCTGCAAAGGAGAGCAGTTCAATCAGGTTCTCATCAAGATGTCCCTTTTCAGCTTTAGTAGAAACAGGAAGATGAAAAAGAGGTGAGGCATTGGAAAGAACAATCCTGTCCTGATCTACAACTTTTTCTATCTGATCCAGAAGATCTAAAACTTCCTTGTAGTTTGTTCTCCACGGATCTCTGCCGGAGATCACACCTGCCTGCAGTTTTTTTTCCTTTGGAAATCCGTATTTTTTCAGGTTCTCAAGGTTTTCGTTGTTTACCACAAAATCAAGACCTATACCGGACACAGGAAGTTCATGAACGATTCTTTCAAAACTGTCAAGACTTTCGTAATATGTGTGGACAAATACCTCCAGATTTTCAATTCCGTCGGTGATAACTTTGTAAGCTTCAATCAGCATTTCAACCTTCCTATCTTCCAGATCAAGAACAAGTGCAGGTTCATCAAACTGAACGGTTTTAACCCCATTTTCCTGAAGTTCTTTCAGTA
This sequence comes from Persephonella sp., assembly GCA_027030485.1. Classification (GTDB taxonomy): domain Bacteria; phylum Aquificota; class Aquificia; order Aquificales; family Hydrogenothermaceae; genus Persephonella_A. The sequence goes on along the minus strand of JALVEY010000101.1, from coordinate 181 downwards.
TTTTGTTGTAAACTTCTGCAATTTCCATCAGGAAAATCCCAAACTTTTCTGACTGGTCTGCCCTTACCATCTCCATCAGAATAGAGCCTTCCTGCTTTTGATAAACCTTTGAGAGCATCAGGTAGGTAAAAGCACCGACAATAACAGGTTTTGTTTCAACACCTGATTTTTCTTTTGCCCA
>JALVEY010000100.1 GCA_027030485.1 Persephonella sp. | reverse complement strand
GACCAAGAGGATAGGTGTCCTCAGAGTAGCTTTTTTCCCTGTAATTTTCCATCAAATAATTCTTCAGCAAGTAAATCGGGTAAAGGAAATTTCTACCGTTTTCAACATAAAAAAATCCATTGTAAGGGTATGCTGTTATTCTCTCTCCATCAGATCTAACCCTTGCAAAAAAATCTGCAGACGAAAAAATAAAAATACTTCTGTCTTCTTTCCTGAAATAAACATTTATTTCCTTATTTTCTAAAACAGGAATATCAGATTTTTCCACACCACACCTGAAAAAAGTGAATCTTTCTGACACATAAGGGATAGATGTGACTGTACAGCTAACATAAGCAGAACTTTGTTGAAAAACAGGAGTTTTTTCTTTTTGATGAATAGACATTCCTAAAAGCAAAATCCCAAAAAGGAAAACGGTAAATGAGGTTAATCCTCTAAAAGAGATTGATAAAACAAGAACAACAAGAGGTATCCATATATCCAGATTAAAATAAAAATAACGGGATATTAAAATCCCTCCCGCCAGAAAAATAAAAGGAAAAATAAAAAAGTTTTTCACATTTAAAATAGGGGCTTAAAAGCCCCCTTAAATTACTTAAAATTCAAAACCTGCTTCCACACCAACAAATGTTCTACTGTCTTTATCGTTTCCTTTATCATCAATAAATCCTTTTTTATCCGTGTTAACGTAAGCAAATTCTCCTCTGATGTATGTGTTTTTAGAAGGTTTATAGGTTGGTGTTATTGTGAAAGACCAAGCATCATCACCAGCAACGCCATATATTCCTTCATCAACCACATTTGCACCATTTGTTGACTGACCATCATTCACATACTCAATTCTTACAGGGATCTCAAAAACATCCATTTTTGCTACAGCATAAAGTGCTATTCCGTAGGCTGTATCATCAATACTTGTTGCTCCTGCAGCCCTTATACTATTTTTTGCTGTATCATCCATCCATTGGTAATCAACATTTAAGCCAAGCTCTATTCCCTGAATATCTGTGCTTAAAACAACATCAACAAGGTTTTTTGTCTTATTGTAATCAAAGTAAGAGATTGCGTAATCGAAATTTCCAACAGATCCGATAGATCCAAAAGCAAAAGCATCAGAAGGGAGTACTCCACCAACAGAACCTGTAGTATCCTGAGTGTATTCAGCATAAACATCTATCCCATCTGCCACAGAATATGTAACCCTTGCTCCCGGGTATGTTACAGGCTGGGCATACCATACCAGACCGAATGTGTAGTTTTTGTTGTCGTAGGTATGGTAAAGCTCATACCCTATGTTTGTTAAAAGTTGTCCAGCATCAATGGTTAAACCTTCAACAGGTCTTATGCTTACCCAGCCGTACTCAAACTCAAATTCTGCTTCTGGAGGCTGTGTTTCATCAAGAAGATCAGGATGGGTTGTTAATCCAAACCCTACAGTAAATCCTATCATTGAATTAACCTTTGAGGTAAGATCAATTGCAAAAGTGGAAACTGTAAAGTAATCATTGTCAGAAGGTCCTATATTTGTTGTGTAAAAGTATCCTGCAGTAATCCCTCCTTCCATCTCAATGTCTGAGTTTGCAACAGTTAAAGTTCCTGCCTGAGCAATGCCCCCTGCAGCCAATAAGCCCGCTGCTACCAAGTTTACAACCTTTTTCATACTGAACCTCCTTTTATAATTTTTGAAAATATTAACACATTTCGGAAAATATAAAAACAATATTAAAAGGGGCATAGGCCCCTGTTTTAAAGGTTAAATCCTCTTTCACCGTGGGTTGCCTCATCAAGTCCCATTGTTTCAGTTTCCTCATCAACCCTTGCACCACCTGTGATTAGTGAGGAAACAAAGTAAAGAACGGCTGTCATTATTCCTGTAAACACTATTGTGAATAATACAGATTCTATCTGGACAAGTATCTGTCCCATTCTATCTCCATTCTGGAGAGGTGATCCGTCCCATGCAAGAGACTGTAGTGCAAAGAAACCTGTAGCTATAGCCCCCCAGATACCTGCAAGACCATGAATTCCGAAAGCATCAAGTGAATCGTCATATCCGATGGCTTTCTTCAGCACAAACACACCGAACCAGCCTATTATACCTGCAACTATACCTATTATGAGTGCTCCTGCAGGACTTACAAATCCAGCAGCAGGGGTGATAGCAACAAGACCGGCTATAGCTCCTGAAGCTCCACCAAGAAGTGTTGGCTTTTTGGCTGTTATCCATTCCATTATTATCCAAGACAGAACACCGGCAGCTGTTGCAACATTGGTTGTTAATAAGGCAACACCTGCAACCTCGTTTGCACCGAAAGCAGAACCTGCGTTAAATCCAAACCATCCAAACCACAGAAGCCCAGCACCTAAAGATGTTAAAACTACAGATGAAGGAAGTATTGCTGTTTTCTTATAATCTTTTCTTTTTCCAAGTAGAAGAGCAAGAACAAGTCCTGTAACACCTGCGTTAATATGTACTACAGTTCCACCAGCAAAATCAAGAGCTCCGGCATCAAAAAGAAACCCCCCTCCCCAAACGATATGGGCTATAGGTGCATAAACAAATGTTATCCACAGTATTGAGAAAACTATCCATGTGGAGAATTTCATTCTTTCAATAACAGCACCTGAAGCAAGTGCGATAGTAATTGCTGCAAATGTTGACTGAAAAGCAACAAAAACCCACTCAGGATAAGTTCCGCTGAGAGCCTTATAATCAACTCCGTTTAAAAGAAATTTGCTCAGATCTCCAATTACAGCATACAGTGCACCTTCTCCATCTGTAAAGGCGATAGAATATCCCCATAATATCCATACAACTATCGCTACTGCATAAGCACTAAGAACCATCATAACAGTGTTAACTATATTTTTGGATCTTGTCATACCACCGTAGAACAAGGTTAATCCACCAATAGACATGAGAACAACAAATGCTGTTGCTGTAATCATCCAGGCTGTATCGCCTGTGTCTAACTTTGATTCTTCTGCAAATGCAAAAACAGGAACAAGTAAAGAAAGCAACCCTGCTATCTTAGTTTTCATTCCATAACCTCCTTTATTTTTAAAAATTTAATTAGAGTGCTTCAACTCCTCTCTCCCCTGTTCTTATTCTCACAGCATCTTCCACAGGAATTATAAATATTTTTCCATCTCCTACCTTTCCTGTTCTGGCTGCTGCCATGATAGCCTCTACAAGCTTTTCAATCATGGAATCATCTGCGACAATCTCAATTTTTATTTTTGGAAGAAAATCGATAACATACTCGGCTCCCCTGTAAAGTTCCGTATGTCCTTTCTGTCTTCCAAAACCTTTTACTTCTGTAACGGTAATACCAAAATTTCCGAGCTCAGCAATAGCATCTTTAACCTCATCCAGCTTAAAAGGCTTGATTATAGCCTCAATTTTTTTCATGCCTTAACCTCCTTAATTTCATTTAAAGCTATTAATACGAAATACAACATCTGTGCCAGAAATAGTGTTAAACTGAAAGTTATTGATTTTTAAAGAAAAAAACTTTGTTGAACAGACAGAGAAATAGATTTAGAAGTTTTTATGCACTTTTTTTAGGCATTCAGATTATGAATGAACTTAAAATGTGCAGAAAATAAAAAAGCCCCCATAAAGGGGGCTCGGTTTATGATTGAGTTTTTAAAATCCCATATCACCCATTCCTTCCATTCCTGCTCCCGGTGTTTTTTCCTCTTTTTCAGGTATTTCAGCAACCAGAGCCTCAGCTGTAAGCATAGTTCCTGCCACAGATGCAGCATTTTGTATAGCTGTTCTAACAACCTTTGTTGGATCAATGATACCTGCTTCCATCATATCAACAAATTCGCCTGTAGCAGCATCAAAGCCGTATGTTTTGCTTTCATTTGCTTTTATTTTTTCAATAATGACAGATCCTTCAAATCCTGCGTTGTCTGCGATCTGTTTCAGAGGAATTTCACATGCTTTTTTGACTATATCTATTCCCCACTTTTTGTCTGGATTTTCTTCCTTGAGGTCGCAGAGGGCTTTTGATGCTCTGAGAAGTGCAACTCCTCCTCCTGCAACTATTCCTTCCTCCACAGCTGCCTTTGTTGCGTGAACAGCATCATCAACCCTATCTTTTTTCTCTTTCATTTCTGCTTCTGTTGCCGCACCAACCTTGATGATGGCAACTCCACCTGAAAGTTTTGCAAGTCTTTCCTGAAGTTTTTCTTTGTCGTACTCAGATGTTGTTGTTTCTATCTGGGCTTTAATCTGTTCTATCCTTGCCTTTATGTCTTCTGGATTTCCTTTTCCACCTACAATTGTTGTATTGTCTTTGTCAACAACAACCTTGTCTGCCTGTCCAAGCATATCAAGATCAACATTTTCAAGTTTAATTCCAAGATCCTCTGTTATAGCCTGTCCACCTGTTAGTATAGCTATATCCTGAAGCATTGCCTTTCTTCTTTCTCCAAATCCCGGAGCCTTAACAGCACAAACTTTGAGAACCCCTTTTATGTTGTTCACAACAAGTGTTGCAAGTGCTTCTCCTTCAACATCTTCAGCTATTATGAGAAGAGGTCTGTTTGCCTGAACAACCTTTTCAAGAACAGGGAGAAGCTCTCTTATATTTGATATTTTTTTCTCGTAGATGAGGATATACGGATTCTCTAAAACAGCTTCCATTTTTTCTGGATTTGTTACGAAGTATGGAGAGAGATAACCTCTGTCAAACTGCATACCTTCTGTTGTCTCAAGAACCGTTTCAGCTCCCTTTGCCTCCTCAACTGTGATAACACCGTCTTTACCCACCTTTTCCATAGCATCAGCTATTATTTTTCCGATCTCAGGATCGTTGTTAGCAGAGATTGTAGCAACTTGCTCTATTTCTGTCCTTCCGCTAACTTCTTTTGACATTTTCTTAAGCTCTTCTACGACAACCTTAACAGCCTCATCAATACCTCTTTTAACATATACAGGATTCGCACCTGAAGCTATAGCCTTGAGACCTTCTGTGTATATTGCCTGTGTTAAGATTGTTGCTGTTGTTGTTCCATCTCCGGCAACATCGGCTGTTTTAGATGCAACTTCTTTAACAAGCTGAGCAGCCATGTTTTCAAGGGGATCTGTAAGTTCTATCTCCTTTGCAACAGAAACTCCATCTTTTGTTACCGCAGGAGATCCCCATTTTTTCTCAAGGATAACCTCTCTTCCTCTTGGTCCAAGGGTAACTTTTACTGCATTAGCCAGTTTATCTACACCTGCTTTCAGTTTTGCCCTTGCTTCTTCTCCATAAATTATCATTTTTCCTGCCATCTATTTCCACCTCCTTTTTTTTATTATTCAATGATTGCAAGAATATCATCTTCTCTGAGAACGATAAGTTCTTCACCATCCACAACAAATTCGTTCCCTGCGTACTTACTGTAGATAACTCTGTCTCCTACTTTTACTTTTAGAGGTTTTGTTTCGCCATTTTCAAGAAGTCTTCCCTCTCCGACAGCTATTACTTCACCTTCAGAAGGTTTTTCTTTTGCTGTATCAGGGATGATTATTCCTGATGGTGTTTTTTCCTCAACTTCTTCAGCCGGTTTGATAACAACTCTATCGTAGAGAGGTTTGATTTTAGCCATCCTGCTCTACCTCCTTTTTGTTTTTGTTATTAAATATTATATTCTGAATTTTAAAAAAATGCAATAAGTATGCATACAAAATATGAGCGTAATCTGATCATATTTATTTTTAAACATAAAATATTCAAGATTTTAACAGGTGTCAAGACTTTTTAACTTTTTATCACTTTTAGCAGTTCTTCTTTTATCTGATTTATAAGTCTTTCATCTGTTATTTTTTTCTTATCCTTTGTTCTTACATAAAAAGCGTCCCTTATTCTTTCACCCTGCGTAACTACTTTTGCTATATGGACATAAAGATCAAACTTTGCGAAAACCTTAAATATATCAAAAAGAAGGCCTATCCTGTCTTCCCCTGATACGTCAAAAATGGTGTAAACATCTGACATCTCATTATCAACTTTAACGAAAGTTGGTGGAGGTACAACAGAAGCCTTGAAAATAGCATTTCTTTTTTTTGAAAAATCTTCAAGGGTTATATCTCCTTTTATGTAGCTATTAAAAATGTCCTTAAATTGCTGAAATTTTTTATCCTCTACGACTTCTAAGGATGATGTGGAAATCTGAAGATCAATTATTATTATACCGTCTTTTCTCATGTAGCTGTAAACAGATAGGATATTTATTCCCATGTAAGATATAATTCCGGTTACCACAAGAAGGGGATTTTTTATCTTCTTTGAGTCTAAAACAACGATCAGTTCTGAAAAACCTATCCCGTATTTTTTCTCAAAATAAAACTGGGGTTTTTTTGTTTTAAAAAGCTGTTCCTCTAATTTTATATGCCTGACCATGTCATCTATAGCTGTTGCCATAAGGTAGTATTCTGAAAATCTATTCATATGAAACTCTGCCCTATCTCTACCTAACTCAACCTCAAGGACAGCTTTCAGTTTTTTTCTTTTTTCTTCTATTCCTTTATGCTGGATCTCTTCGTAAGAAACTTTTTTTTCAAGGATTTCCAGTGTTTTGTTGTATAGTTCCCAAAGAAGTGCATTTTTCCAGTCATTCCATACATTTGGTCCTACAGCATTAGCATCACACCATGTAAGAACTGTTAGCATTTTTAGTAGATCTTTATTTTTTATTGTTTTTGCAAAATCATTTATCACTTTTGGTTCGTTCATATTCCTTCTCTGGGAAATCTTTGCCATATCAAGATGATGGAGAACCAGAAAACTAACTATCTCAGCATCCCTTTTTGAGTATCCAAATCTGAGCATTATTTCTTTTGCCATTTTTGATCCAAGAACACAGTGGTCTGTCTTGTGTCCTTTTCCTATATCATGAAGAAATACAGCCCATATGAGAAGATCAACCCTGTCGATCTCTTTATACAGTTCGTACATCATTTTTCTGTGGGGGTGATCTATCTTTTTCAAGCTCTCAAGCTCTTCCACAGCTTTTATTGCGTGAGCATCTGTTGTATATTTATGGTATGCATCGTACTGGAAATGACACCTCTGGTATCCAAATTCCGGTATCAGGTCATCAAGAACATAAAAATCCTGCATTTTTCTTAATGTTTTTGCCAAGTTATTTGGATCTGAAAATATCTTTTGAATCATCTTTTTTACTTCAGGATCATCTCTATGCTTTCTGAGTTTTCCCTCATTTTTTCTTATTAGAAACTCAAGTTCTGAAGAAAAATCAAGGTTGTACTCTTTATAATACAAAAATGCCCTCAGCACATTTTTGAAATCTTTCTCAAATTTTTCTTTGTTAAAAACATCAATCTCTATTGATGTCTTTGAAAATACAGAATCTATAGGTTCAAATATCTCAAGTTCTTCCTCTTCTGTAAGAGCTTTCAATATTCTGTTTGTTATTGTGTTTATAGATTTTGCATAGAGGTAGTAGAGCCTCATCATCTTTTCTACACTTTCTCTTAAATCCTCCTCATTATACGGGGTCTGTATGTATCCCAACTTTTTTGCCACCTCTTCCTGAAGGGGTCTGACAAGGACATCACATCTCTTATTGCATGTTAGGTGCATTTCGTTTCTTAGTCTTAAAAGAAAATTGTATGCCTTTATAAGCTCCTCGTACTCTTCCTCAAGTATTATGTTTTTTTCAACAAAATATCTGTAATCAGGAACATCATCCAAAACCCTTGCTATCCAGAAAACTTCATGGAAATCCCTTAGCCCCCCTTCCCCTTCTTTTACATGGGGCTCCATCATATATATTGTTGATCCTGATCTTTGATACCTCATTTTTCTTGCTCTCAGTGTGGCATCAATGTAGGCTCTTCTTTTTTTTCTTATCAGTCTTTTAAATCTTTTTATGAGATCTTCATATATATATCTGTTCCCATAAATAAATCTTCCTTGAAGCAACGATGTTGCGACTGTAAGATCTTCTTTAGACAGATCAAGAAAAGTTTTTATATCTCTGGGTGAAAATCCAATATCAACTTTAAGATCAAGAAGAGCATAATAAAATGTCTCTATTCCTTCTTTTAAGGACTCAAAATCGTCTGTATCAAAAACGAGAGACAGATCAATGTCGGACTTAAAGCACAGTTCTCTTCTTCCATAACCTCCTAAAACAATAATAGATATATTTTCAGTATTTCTAAAAGATATGTCTGCTAACCTCTTTATGGTTTGATCTGTAAGATCTGACAGAGCTCTTACAGTTTCAAGCCCGCTTGAGCCTGACCTGTGTTCATCTATTATCTGCTGTTTTTTTTCAAAATACTCATTTAGTATTTTATTTTTTTCTTTTATCAGAACTTTATCTGTCATTTCCTCCCCACCTTTTTTCTAATATTTTCTACAGGAATTTTATAATAAATCGGTCTTCCATGGGGACATAGATTTGGATTATCTGTCTCAATCCAGACTTTCAGCAAGTTCTTTGCCTCTTCATCTGATAAAATGTCTCCAGCCTCAACAGAAATATTACAGGCTAATTCACCTAAGAAATTCTCTATCTCAATTTCAGAGTATTCACTTTCAAGTATCCGGTATATAAATCTTTTTATATCTTTTACCTTTGAAAAAGAGGGAATCTGTTTTATATAAAACTGCTCATTTTCTTGATAAATTACAATACCTAAGCTTTTTAACTTTTCTTTCAGGTTGTTTAGTTTTCCAACCTGATCTGGCATCAAATCAAGTTTCAGATTAGTATTTTCTACCGGAATATTTCCTGTTCTGTATTTTTTTAAAAGAAGTTCATAATTTATTCTCTCGCTTGCTACATGCTGATCTATAAAGTATATCTCACCATCATAATAAACGACTAAAAATGTGTTTTCAATCTGCCCTAAAATTTTGAACTCAGCGTTATATCTAACTTTTGATTGGGATAAGGAAAAATGTAATTTTGGTTTTGACATACGATCAAGTGCAGATCTAACAAGATCGTAAACGGGTTTTTCCTTTCTAAATCTAACATCTATCTTTGATGGATGGATATTGTGATCAACAAAATAAGGTGGTAGATCAATAAATACAACGAAGAAGTTTTCTCCTGCTTTTGATCTGATTATTCTGGTCAATATGCTATTTTTGATAGGTCTTCCGTTTATGTAAACAAAACCTTTTGATTTTATGTCAGAAGCTATATACCCGTAAACTTTTCCTGTACTGTTTTCATTTTCAAAATACAACAAGTTTTCAGCTTTTGGAAAAATATTCTTTAGCCTTCCTTCTATAGTTGATGGCAAAAGATTATACAAAATTCTATCTTCTACCTGTAATGTAAAATACACATTAGGATGACAGATAGCATATCTTAAGAAGGTATCTATTAGATGTTTCTGCTCTGTTTTTTCAGCTTTTAAAAACTTCTCCCTTGCAGGAACATTAAAAAAAAGATCTCTAACTCTAACAACAGTTCCAACAGGAGCTCCAACATCAGAAAGATACCTGAAAACTCCACCTTCTATAAAAAGTTCTTTTCCCAGAGGAAAATCTTTTTGCCTTGATATTATACTGAATCTTGAAACAGATGAGATACTTGAAAGGGCTTCTCCTCTAAAACCATAACTGTTTATACAGTAAAGATCGTCAATTCCTGTAATTTTGCTTGTTGAATATCTTTTAACAGATTCTAAAATATCGTCAGGATGTATGCCTATTCCATTATCTTTTACCTCAATCAGCTTCTTTCCGCCTTTTTCAATTTTTATTTGTATTTTTTCAGACCTGGCGTCAAGAGAGTTTTCAATCAGTTCTTTTAAAACTCCAGCAGGTCTGTCAACAACTTCACCTGCAGCTATTTTATTAACAATGCTTTCTGGTAATCTTTTTATCCTCATCTTACCCTTGTAAATCCCTTCCTTTGTAATAATATTATTTATTGCATACATAAATTAGGAAAACAAAAAAAAATCACAAGGAGGGCTAACAGATGGCAGTTAGAAAACTTGAAAAATCAGAGTGGGAAAGCTTTTTCAATGAGTTTGACAAAAAATACAGGGAGGGTCAGCTACCGGCTAAAGAGGTTCAGATAGAGATTGTTAATGAAGAGATAGGAGATCAGGTAGAAACATGGTGGCAGCCTTTGATAGGTCTTGCTTATGATCCAAAAAGAAATGATTTTGAGGTGGCTGCTGAAAGACACGATCATCTAATACATAACCCTGTTGAGATATATGTTGATGAAGATGTGGACGGAAGCATAAAGACCGTTGAGGTTATTCAGGAAGACGGCACAAAACACATTATCAAATTAAAAACACCAGAAGCACTTCCAGAAAAATAATCTCTGGGGCTTTTGCCCCTTTATCTAAAACAAATATTCCACTGATTTGTATTTATCCTGACAGGCAGTTTTGGGGAGATCTTTTTGTGTTTTCATGGAATATGGTGGCCAAGGGCGGAATCGAACCGCCGACACCGCGGTTTTCAGCCGCGTGCTCTACCAACTGAGCTACCTGGCCACTTTCGGATTTAATAGTTTATACCTGTTGTATCTATCTGTCAAGGGGTTGTATCGACTATTTTCATAAATGTTCACCTGATTTTGTGGTTATCAATATTGACAAAACCAAAAAAAGTTTATATTATATTTGTCCTAATTGGGCGGTTAGCTCAGCTGGCCAGAGCACCTCCCTTACAAGGAGGGGGTCATAGGTTCGAATCCTATACCGCCCATTGCGGAGCCGTAGTTCAGCTTGGCCCAGAACGCCGGCCTGTCACGCCGGAGGTCGCGGGTTCGAATCCCGTCGGCTCCGCCATTAAACAAAATCGAGTTATCAAATGCACAGAAAAAGAAAAAAGAAAGATTACATAGTTCACAATGTAGATCTGGCGTTTGACATCCTTTTTTTCCTTGCAAAAAATCCAAATGCAACATTTGAAAACATACTAAAGAATATAGAATCTTCATCTTATCAGGTTGAAAAAATTCTGGATGTTCTGATAGGTAGAGGATATATAAATTTCAATCCGAAGAAAAAAACATACTCTTTAGGAATAAAAAATTTCGAGGTTGGCTATTCATATTTATCACATGTGGATATAAGAAACATAGCAAGACCTTATCTTCAGTACTTAGGTGAAAAATTTCAGGAAAATGTTTATCTTGCTGTAAGAAGCGGGTTTGAGATCGTTTATATAGATTCTTATGAAGTAAACAGATCTGTTGTTGTTAAATCCAGAGTTGGAAGACTTCTTCCTCTATATGCATCAGCCTCCGGAAAAATTCATCTTGCAGATATGGATGAAGATGAGTTAGAAGAATTTTTCAGGGAAGAGAAGCTTATTCCGTATACAAAAAAAACTATAACAGATAAAAATAAACTCTTAGAACATATCAAAAAGGTAAAACAACAGGGATACGCTATTGATGATGAAGAGTGGGAAGAAGAGGTAAAATGCCTTTCTGTCCCCGTTAGAGATCATACAGGAAAGGTAACCGCTGCTGTTACACTATCTGCACCTTCATGGAGAATTCCTTCTGAATTTTTAACAGGAAAAATAAAAGATGAGTTTAAACAAAAAGCAAAAGAACTCTCAGAAAGATTAGGCTATACAGAAGAATGAGAGAAAAATTAACCAGATATTTGAAAAACCTTATTCATATTCCATCTATCACAGGTAATGAAAAAGAAATATGTGATTATGTGGAAAACTTTTCAAAAAGATACTATCCAGAAAAAAATATTATTAGATACAGCAACTCTGTTATAGTCTACGAGGATATTAATCCATCAAAAAAAACACTAACTCTTATCGGACATCTCGATACTGTTCCAGGGGAAAATGATTTTACAGGAAAGATAATAGACGAAAAACTGTACGGTCTGGGTGCTTCTGACATGAAAGGCGGTTTAACTGTTATGATGGGATTGATGGAGTATTTTTCGAATAAACCAAAAAGGTTCAACCTGATTTACGTTTTTTATGAAAAGGAAGAAGGACCTTATATTGAAAACGGTCTCGAACCGCTTCTTACAGAGTTTGACATAATTCACAAAGCTGATCTTGCTATAGTTCTTGAACCTACAGATAACAAAGTTCAGGTAGGATGTCTGGGAACTCTTCATGCATCAATAATATTCGAGGGGAAGAGAGCCCATTCAGCAAGACCGTGGCAGGGGGAAAATGCGATACACAAAGCTGCAGACTTCCTTAAAAGACTTGCAGATTACGGCATTCACGAGTATGAGTTTAGCGGAATGAAATTTTTGGAAGTCATGAATGCCACTATGGTCGAGTTTACCGGAGGAAGGAATATAATACCTGACAGGTTTGTTATAAATGTTAACTATAGATTTGCACCCGGAAAGAGTATAGAACAGGCTAAGAAAGATGTCCTGAACCTCGTTAACGGAGAGGCAAAAGTTGAGTTTACTGATCTGTGTCCTTCTGGAGACGTATGCCTTTACAACCCTGTTCTTTCTGATCTGATTGAGAAATTCAATCTCTCTGTAGAATCAAAACAGGCATGGACTGATGTAGCAAGATTATCTCTTCATGGAATAGATGCCATTAATTTTGGTCCGGGACTTCCTTCTCAAGCTCACCAAAAAAATGAGTATATTCCCCTTTTTAACCTTTTTAAAAATTTTGAGATTTTTCAATCATTTATAGAAATGTAATTCTATATAATATTATGTATGAACTCTCTTGCGGTTAGAAGGCTAACATATACGATCATTCTTATTGTTGCTTTTTCTTTTGTTGTTGCCACCATTTACCAGATATACAACTACAACATTCTAATTGGTAGAGCTCTGGAATCTAAGTACAAAGAAAATAAAAATGCTTTAAATCTGTTAAAAAAAATGGAAGAGGAAATTCTTTTCTCAGTTGCAGTTTCAATAGGTGAGGACAGCTCACTAAAGAATGCCCTTGAAAAAAACAACAGGAAGGAGGTTTACAAAATACTAAAAGAAAAATGGAAAAAACTAAAAAACGTATTTAATCTGAATGAAATTCATATTGTAAAAAGTAATGGAGAGTCCTTTGTAAACTTCATTGATTACGGTGGAGGAGAGATAAAGGAAAAAGATAGCTACTACCTTTTAAATTTCAGAAAGGATATCAAAAAATCCATAGAGACAGGCAAATATGTGTCTTCTCTTTTTATATGCCGTCATTTCGTAGGTTTTAGAGCTATATATCCGATAAAAGGAGATACAAAACTTTTAGCTGTTGTTTCTGTAGGAAAAAGAATTGAAAATATAATTCCAGTGATAAAGGGGGAATTGCATAAAAATGGTTTCACAGTTATTAACTTAAAAAAGCTAAAGGAATGTATGAAACCCCATATAATTGAAAAAAAGTTAAAGGAAAATCCCTTAATAGATGGTTATATAATCCTTGGATCAACAGGAACGGAAAACAGAGAATTTATAATAAACAACCTGAAAAATAAATTCTTTACTCTTAACATTAATGGAGGAACATTTCTTTTTACGGTTTATCCTTTAGTAGATTTTGATGGGAACACAATAGGTTTTATAGTCCTGGAAGATGATGTTAGCTATCTCATTAATAGCTTTAATAGAGGTATTGTAAGTTTTATTTTGACTTATGGATTACTTTTTACAGGAGTTATGTTATCAATAATATTCTTCAGTAGATCTTTAGGAAAGAGGTTGTCTAACATAGAAAAATTAACAGAAAAACTTGCTAACAGGGAATTTAATATACTTGAACAGGAATTTGAGAAAAAGGGAGATAAGATAGATGACATTCAGAAGCTAAAAAACAACATCATAAAGATGGGAAAAGATTTACACAACTACATAATAGAGATTAACAAACGTATGATGAAACTGTCTGAAGAAACATTTACAGATCCTATGCTCCATGTTCTCAACAGAAGGGCTTTTATACAGCTTGGCAATACTGAGATAGAAAAAGCAAAAATGAGAAACATTCCCCTCTCTATTATGGTTCTTGACCTTGACAGATTTAAACACATAAATGACACCTACGGACATGCGGTTGGAGATAAGGTATTAAAGAACTTTGTTGAAACTGTTAAAGAGATTATATCTACAAGAGAACTGTTTTTCAGAATAGGTGGTGAAGAATTTATACTACTTCTTCCGGGGGCAGATATAAAAAAAGCTGTTGAGATAGGTGAAAAAATCAGAAAATCTGTTGAGAAAAGAAAAATAAATATAAACGGAAAAACCATAGGCTACACTGTCAGCATAGGAATAACCCAGATGAGATCGGAAGATACAGATATATACTCTCTCCTTCACAGGGCAGATAAAATGCTTTATGTTGCAAAAAGATCAGGAAGAAACAGGATTGTTTATTGAGACCTTTCTGCCATCTCAACCGCTTTTATCATAGCTTTTGCCTTATTGACTGTCTCCTCGTACTCTCTTTCAGGAATTGAATCAGCCACAATCCCTGCCCCTGCCTGAATATAAATGTCGTCATTTCTTACAACAGCTGTTCTTATCGCTATCGCTGTATCTATATTCCCGTCAAAAGAGACATACCCAACAGCTCCAGCATAGGGACCTCTTTTTTCCGGCTCAAGCTCCTCAATTATCTGCATGGCTCTTACTTTGGGAGCTCCACTCACAGTTCCCACAGGAAAAACAGACTTTAAAACATCAAGAGGGTGCATATCCTCTCTTAACACCCCTGACACATCAGAAACAATATGCATCACATGGGAGTAATGCTCTATATACATAAATCTATCAACCTTAACCGTTCCTGATTTTGCAACCTTTCCAACATCATTTCTTGCAAGATCTACAAGCATGAGGTGTTCAGCCCTCTCTTTTTCGTCGCTTAATAATTCTTTTGCCAGTTTTTCATCTTCTTCCTTTGTCTTTCCCCTTGGTCTTGTTCCTGCTATAGGTTTTGTTAAAATTCTTCCATCTTTGACAGAAACAAGAATTTCAGGAGAAGAACCTATCAGTTTTATATCCCTAAAATCCAGATAAAACAGATAAGGAGATGGATTTATTGATCTGACTGCCCTGTAAACATTAATAGGATCAGTTTTCAGTTTTTTATGAAATCTCTGAGAAATAACAACCTGAATAATGTCCCCTTCTTGTATGTAATGTTTGCTTTTTTCAACAGCCTTTAAAAAATCCTCTTTTTTAAAATTAGAATGCCATTCTGTAGTATTTACAGATTTCAGATCAATAACAGGAATTCTGCTCAGTCTTACCTCCCTGCACAGTTTCTCTTCAATAAGGTTTATTCTGTTTACTGTTTCCCTGTACTTTTGCTCTAAGTTCTGCTTTTCCTCCAAAATCGCACTAACTATTATTTTTATAGTCTTCTTTACATTATCAAAAACCACAACCTCATCGCTGAGAAAGAAAAAAATATCCGGAAGCTTAAGAACATCAGATTTTATATCCGGAACAGGCTCATAAAAATGTACTACATCGTAAGCAACATAACCTACAAAACCTCCCCAGAATGGTGGAAGGTTGTCCATCTCTACAGGCTTAAACCTGTCTAAATACTTTCTCAGTTCATCTATAGGATCGTCTGTTTTCCTACATTCAATTTGTCCTTTGTTGTAAAGCTCACAAAAATTCTTTTTGGTTTTTATATAAACAGGCAGTGAAGACCCAATAAAAGAGTACCTACCTATATTGTCCCCCTGCTCAACACTTTCAAATAAAAAGCTGAACCTTTCAGGGGAATAAATTTTCTGAAACACAGAAAGGGGAGTATCAAGATCAGAAAGAATTTCCTTATAAACAGGTATAACATTGTAATCTTGAGCAAATTTTTTAAACTCTTCAAAAGAAAGATTTACAGACATTTATTAAACCTTTTTTAAAATATTTTATCAGGAAGGAATTACAGCAACAAGATCAAATTCCCCAACAGATACAACAACCATCTTATCCCTGTTTGAATCAACCATTACCATAACATCAATCCTTTTTCTATCAATTCCTCCTTCAACCGTCTCATGAAGTTCTTCAAGTATGAACTCCCAATCCACGTAAAGGTCCTCTTTTAGCTTGGATAAAATTGTAGAAGCCATTGGAATATAGCATATTGAAGGCAGTTCAAAAGATATAAAATTCTCATCTACATTATGAATTATCACCATAAAGATAATTGTAGAACAAATTGACAAAAAAGAAAAAGGGGAAAACTCCCCTTTTATTTAACCTCTATTTTTACCTCTTTCTCCTCAACGGCTTTAGGTATTTCTATTCTTAGAACTCCATTTTCAAAGTTTGCTTTGGCTTCTTCTACTTTCACTTCAACTGGAAGGGGTATTACCCTTTCAAATACACCGTAAAATCTTTCTGATCTGTAATAGGTTTTGTCCTTTTGTTCTTCTTCTTTCTTAACTTCCCCTTTGATTACTACAGCATTATCTTTGATTTTAACCTCTACATCTTCTTTTTTTGCACCTGGAATTTCTGCTTCTATCACAAGTTTGTTGTCCTTTTCATAAATATCTACTCTTGGACTCCATGTTGTTATTTCTGAAATCTCTGTTTTAGGTGTTGGAACAATTTCGTTAAATACTTTGTTTAACTCCTGCTCTATTCTTGCAAGCTCTCTAAAAGGATTCCACACAAATGTTGGAAGGTTTTTTCTATCCATCATCCTCACCTCCGATTTTATAAATTTCTTTATATAAAATATTATAAGATTATACTAAAATTTGTCAAGTCCATCAAAATCCCTTTTTAGGACTAAAGTTAATGCAAAAATGATTAAAGTTAAGATTTATCTTTCTGATACAATCCTTTTATCCTTTGGTACAAAACTGTAAACAGGTATAAAAAGTTTTTCAGTATCTCTTTTTTCTATAGTAAAATGTCCGTAATATACTGAATATGCTGAGTAAGATGTGGCTATTGCTAATACTTCTTTTTGAAGACCTTGTCTGTTCTTTGAAAACATTTCTGGTTTTATAATTATTCCTGCCTTAGGAAGATTATATATCCTTTGTTCAATACCTTCCCCTGTATTTATAGGAAAAAGTTCTTTCCTGACTATCTGATTAAAAAAAAGCTCAACATCTGTTTTAACCACTATACCTTCTACCTTATTCACTTTATCTTGAGCTTCTTCAAATTCAAAAATATCTATAAGTTTATTTATAACTTCATAGGTGTTTTTTATTTGAACAGAATTGAACCATTTAGAAAAGTTAACAGCAACAACGGTAGGATTAAGATGATCTATAAACCACAATAGTCCTTCCTTCCAAAAATTGCTTATAGACACCACATTTTTGCTCTCATCCATCTGTGCGGTGGTAAAGGTTTTATCATCATTACACTGTATTCCCAAGAATGTCATACATATAACCTCAAAAACTTTTGTAATTAATATTATTCTGAACAGTACCGATTTTTATGATAAATTATACATATTTTATGACTTTGACTTTCTCAAGAGTAATAAGACCTCTCTTTATAAAACCTTCTATCTTTGGGATAATGCTCTCTATTTTTTCTTTTTTGTCCACAGCTTCAATAACTATAGGCAGATCTCCAGACAGGGTTAAAAGTCCTGCAGAATGGATCCTTGAAGATGCTCCATAACCTAATATTCCCCGAAGCACAGTCGCACCGGCTATGTCATTTTCCCTCAATACCTCAACGATTTTTTTGTAAGCAAGCTTGCCGTCAACTCTGTCATTTTCACCTAAAAATATCCTAAGCAGATAGGCTTCACCTTCTATTCTCATCTGATCCTCTAAATTAGTATTCTTGCCGTTATCAAACCGGCAATTCCGGCTGACAATGAAAGAAAATTATTCAACAGAATATTTAACACAGCTTTAATATACTCTCCATCCTGAAAAAGGGCTATCGTTTCGTAGGAAAAAGTAGAAAAGGTTGTAAATGCACCTAAAAAACCTACTGCGAAAAATATCCTCCAAACAGGATCTATGGACAGTTTTTCAATAGAGAGAACGGTGAAAAATACAAGAACAAAAGAACCTACAACATTCACTATCAGAGTTCCTGCAGGAAAAGAAAGACCTAAGTATTTGTTTACAGTAGTTGAAACTAAATATCTTAAAAGTGCTCCAAGAGCCCCTCCAAGCATCACTGCAAAATAGGTCATTTTATAAACTCAAGAAGCTGGTTTATCTCTTTTTTACTTCCTAAAAAGACCGGCGTTCTTTGATGAATATCTGTCGGCTTTATCTGAAGTATGTCTGTTCTGCCGTCTGTAGCTTTTCCTCCTGCCTGCTCAATAATAAAAGCCATTGGAGCTGCCTCATACAGAAGTCTTAACTTTCCGGATTTATTCTTTTTATCTGCTGGATAACCGAACATTCCGCCTTTTATAAGTGTTCTGTGGACATCTGCAACCATTGAGCCTATGTATCTTGAGGTGTAGCCTTCATCTTTTAAGGTTTGTATATAATCTGTTAGTCCGCTGTCTATCCATTTTTTTGAGTTTGCTTCATTTATAGAGTATATTTTTCCTTTTTCCGGAATTTTCATATTAGGGTGGGAAAGGAGAAACAGACCAACAGACGGATCAAGGGTAAAACCGTTTACACCGTTTCCTGTTGTAAGAACAAACATTGTTGATGATCCGTAAATTATGTATCCGGCTGCTACCTGTTTGTATCCTTCCTGAAGAAAATCTTCCTCTGTACCTTTTACTCTCCTGTGGATAGAGAATATCGTTCCAATATTCACATTAACATCTATATTTGATGACCCATCAAGGGGATCAAAGGCTATAACATACTTTCCGTTAACGCCTTTTGGGGAACATAGAGGTTCATCTAATTCTTCAGAAGCAAGGGCAAAAAACTGACCGCTGTCCGAGAGATGTTTTATCATTACTTCGTTTGAAAACTCATCTAATTTTTGAACCTCTTCACCCTGTATGTTTGTTTTTCCTGCCTGACCTAATATGTCTGCCAGACCTGCCATTCTAACATGTGCGGCTATAATCTTTGCTGCTGTTTCTATCGCAGTCAGTGCCATAGAAAGAGAACCTGTTGCATCTGGGTGTTTTCTTTCCTCCTCAAGGATAAATCTGCTTAGATCCATACCTAAATAAGCCATACACCTCACCTCTTTAGTTTAGTGTTTCTTTTCTGAACTGTTTAAATTTTACTACAGCCTGCTTATTTTTTAGATGCTGATATATGTAGTGGAAATCTAATGCAGGAGCGTAGGACCTGACTAACATCTTTATAAGATCACATACTGCCTCATCTCCTGCTATACATTCATTCATCATGTCTATAAGAAGATCCTCTACAGACACAACATTGATTATCTGTCCTTCCACCTCAATCTGATTAAATGTTCCTGTGGGAATGATCTCAAACTTTTTGCTTATCTCAACAACGATCTCTCCTTTTGTCCAGAAATCACCCATCTGGTTGTAGCCTAATTCCTTTAAAACTTTTGTCAAAAGCTGTATGTCAGGAAATAAAAAAGAGATAATATTTGCAGGATACATTCCCTGCGTATAGACTGTAAGTGCAAACTTTCCAACTATGACAGGCTGTATTTTAGAGCCTGATTTTTTTATTTCTGTGTAAATCTCTTTGATAGCTTTTATCTGCTGGTCTAATAGAGACATTAACTTCTTCCTTCCGTTTTTTAGATAAAACTATTTTACAATAAGGTTCTTGCATTTCTTGATTTGATTTACACGGTATTAACTATTTAAAATCTCCGATAGGTCAATTTTTTTTCCAAAAATTTTGATTTTTTCGTTCTTTTGGTAGATATGCACCGACTTAAACAGCTTTTCTGAAGGCTGAGTGTATTTTTCAATGATATTATCTTTAAGATTGATTATCCAGACTTCTTTGGCCTTTCCTTTTGCATAAACAGGAAGCTTTACTTCCCTGTCGTAATCCAGTGTTGTGTCCGAAACCTCAATTATTAGAACTGCATCTTTTATTCTTGGAATGTCTTCTTTCTGGTAAATCTCTTCTGGATAGACGGCTATATCCGGATACAACAGATTTTTTGAATTAATTTTAATAGGGTTTTGCGTCCAGATAACAAATTTATCTTTAAGTTCAGGGTCAGAATAAATAAGTTCATATAGCTTTCTTTCTAACCTTTCTAAAACCTTTGCATGTTTAAATCCTATTGGTGTCATAATAAAAGGCTCCCCGTTTATTAATTCCACTTTTTCTTCAGGGCTGAATATCCCTGCCTCATACATTTTTTTAAGATGGTTTATGGTGAATCTGTATGGTTTAGGAGATTTTTGTTTTGGTTTTGATGTTTTTTTAGATAGTGCTGCTGTCGGCATGATAAATCCTCACAGGTTTTTAAATAAATATACGGCAGGGAGAAAACCCTGCCAGTCTGGTTTATTTTTTGAGTGTGCCGTAAGGGATTTTTACAGGTTTTACATACTTTTCAACAAGCTCTTTTGTGTTGAATGCGTTAAGTTTTCCAAAAAGAAACTCAAACTTTTTGTATAAAGCATCAAGAATTTTGTTTTTGTATTCTTCTTCGAGAGTCCACCACTGGTATTTGAAAGGTGCAAATCCTTTTTTTCTTGTTTTGTAGATAAACTGCTCTTCTGTCCAGCCTTCCTTCCATTCGTTTTTGAGGTTTTCTTTTATCCAGCTGTAAATCTCATTTCTGAACTCTTCAGGTATTAAATCGTACATAATGTTTTGAAATCCTGTTGCAAGGTGTATCTCACAGCAGTTATTTTCTGGGAACTTGTCAAAAAGTTCATCTGGAAGTGTTGATGCACCGTGCTGGACAGTTCCTCCAAGTCCGTATTTTTCTCTTGCGACCTTTCCTATATCCCTCAGGACATTAAAGTCCAGCTTAACTTTTGCTATAGTTCCGTCAGGGAGAGGAACTCCCCCGTGTTCCGTTCCTGTCTGGACAGACATCTTTGATATTCCTGCCATATTCTCAGGCAGCTGCTCCAGATATCCCTCCATAAATGCCTCAAACTCCTCAACAGTTGAGTTTTTACCGCCGATATGTCCAATCTCAGCACCAACAGAAACCGTAATGCCTTCCGGCTCAATCTCTCTTATAAACTGGGTCATTTTTGCTGTGCAGATGTAGTTGTGGTACTGCTGCTCTTTCAGTGTTGGCTTTGAATAATCAACCAGAGTAGAAGGGTCTATGTCTATGTTGTAAAAACCTGCTTTTACAGCCTCTTCTGTCAGGTCCTTTATAGCCTGTAGCTCTTTTTCAGGGTCTTCTGCATATTTTTTGGCATTAAACTGGAAGTGATCCCCCTGTATAAAAACAGGTCCTTTGTATCCTTCTTTTATTGCTGCTGCGAGAACGCATGAAGCATATTCTGAAGGTCTCTGGTCTGTGTATCCGATTTCTGATTTTGCTATCTCAAATATGAATGCACCAACATTATGATTGTTTGCAACTTTGAACATCTGCCTTGCAACATCGTATGTCATTCCTCTTATGTTAACGGCAGGAGTTGTGATCTTATCAACCTCTCCTCTTCCCATAGCCATGTAGAAATCATGGATAGATGAAGGGACAGCTCCAAACTCATTGGCAATTTTTCTGATCAGTTTTCTGGCTGTTTCTTTTGTTTCTGTATCTTCAGAAAAAACAGCGGTATAAATCAGGTCGTCTATAACTGTTTCTCTGAGTTTTTTCTCATCTTTTATTGAGATGTTTTCTCCATCACAATCAACAGCCTGATGGGCTATCTCTTTCAGCTGATCTTTGTTTTTTGCGATAAACGGCATGAACTTACACCCCCTTGGTTTTGTTTGAGATAAATAATTATAACATTTATGGTCTTTTCAGGATTATTGAATGGGGGTGAGACCCCCTTACAACTCAGGACAGTTTAACAATCAAGGTGGATAAACAAAAAGGAACCCCGCCAGGAATAACTCCTTCCGCCCAAGGAATCTATCTTCTGGCCCCCTACATAAAGATTATGTTTTTTTGTTTTTTTTTTGTCAAGGGAATGTTCTCACCTCAAAAGCCGGACGGTTTCAAATTTTAAAGACTTTATTTATAGGTTATTTTTGGAACCGGAGTGCCTTAAGGCAAAACAACCTGATAAAGGGGATGAGGAGAATGAGGGTTTTCCTGAAAGTTAAACTGAAATGGAGAGAAATCCCCCTTCGGATAACCCTCAAAGTTTCAGTTCGCTGGTAAGGGGTCCCGCCGCCCCTAACTCCTTTGACCCGAAGAGGTTAGGGGGCGGTCCCCCTATATAATATACTAATTTATTTTTTAACTTTTGCAAGTTCTTCTCCGTCGCAATGCCCTTAGAAGTCGGGACAGTTTCAACAAAGATTTGAAGAAGAGTTAAAGGACAAGGAGGCTGAATTGTCGCAATGCCCTCATAACTCGGGACAGTTTCAACTTCCTCAATTTTTATCTTGAAAATACAGGATCATCAGCGTCGCAATGCCCTCATAACTCGGGACAGTTTCAACAGAAGAGCACAAATTCATTGGAGGCAGGAGGTACCTCGGTCGCAATGCCCTCATAACTCGGGACAGTTTCAACTTATTTTAGTTATTCTGAAGATGTTGAAAAGATAGTTCGTCGCAATGCCCTCATAACTCGGGACAGTTTCAACAAAAGATAATAAAGTCTGGCTATTTAAATCAATGGTCGCAATGCCCTCATAACTCGGGACAGTTTCAACAGCCCCTCTCTCGTCCTTGAGTATCAACCTATTCATTTTCCAAAAAGCCCGATTTCTGACAGACCTACTCTTAAAATAGCGTAAAATCTGAAAATTGTCAATTTTAAAGTCTCAATTATAGTCTCAATTATATTTGGATTTTTTTATATTATCATTGATATTACTTTTTTATAAAGAGTTAAAAACTTAAAAAAAACTAAATAAACCAAAAATTCAACTATCTTTAACATGCCTGAAAACTTTGATAAAACTGATGTATAATACATAATTCCAGAAACTGTAGAGGAGAAAGATGGAGAAAATATCCAAATTTCTTAAAAAAATTTCTCAGGAAAATGATTACTACTACTTCACATACGAAAAAACAGGAGAGATCTGGATAAGCGGATACAGAAACGGCGTAAAATTTGATTTTGTTGTAAAGCCTGTTAAAAAACATCAGGTAAAGATTATTTATGAAACACCTGATGAAAGAAGGATCGCACTTTTTTTAAATAAAATTGATGCGTACAGAAGAATAAAAAAGATATTTTCAGAAACCCAGCAGGAAAAAAGGGAAGAAACAGCCGGTTCAGTTTGAAATTTCATCTTATCATCATAAATTTCAGGAAAAAATATTTCAGGAGGAGTAATGAAATTAAATATAGGAATTGTCGGTCTTCCAAATGTTGGAAAGTCAACTATATTTAACGCCCTTACAGAAACAGCAAAAGCAGGGGTTGCAAATTATCCGTTTTGTACAATAGATCCAAATGTTGGTATTGTTGATGTCCCTGACGAAAGGCTTTACAGGCTTGCTGAGATAGAAAATTCAAAAAAAGTGATACCGGCAACAATAGAGTTTGTTGATATTGCAGGTCTTGTAAAGGGAGCGAGTAAAGGAGAAGGTCTTGGAAATCAATTTTTATCAAATATAAGGAATGTCTCGGCGATTGCCCATGTTGTGAGATGTTTTGAGGACAGCGATGTTGTCCATGTTGAAGGTTCTGTAAATCCTGTCAGAGATGCAGAAATTATAGAAACAGAGCTTATACTGTCTGATCTTCAGACCGTTGAAAGAAGACTTGAAAAGGTATCAAAACCGGCAAAATCAGGAAACAAAGAGGCAAAATTTGAGGTTCAGGTGCTTGAAAAGGCAAAAAATGTTCTGGAGGAATTAAAACCTCTCAGAACTCATTTAGATCAGTTTGAGGACGAAGAATTAGAGTATCTTAGAAAGACATTATTTCCATTGACAGTAAAACCGATTATGTATGTTGCCAACATAAATGAGGAAGATCTTCCAGAAGGGGAAAATAATCCCCATGTAAAAGCTATAAGAGAAAAAGCACAGAAAGAAAACGCACCTGTTGTTGTCCTGTGCGGAAAGGTGGAACAGGAGCTTATAGAAATCCCCAGAGAAGAAAGAAAAGAGCTTTTAGAAGCGTACGGTTTAACAGAACCGGGATTAAACAAGATGATAAGAACCGGTTATAAACTCCTTGATCTTATTACGTACTTCACTGCCGGAGAAAAAGAGGCAAGGGCGTGGACTATAAAAAAAGGAACAAAAGCACCTCAGGCAGCAGGCGAGATACATTCAGACTTTGAGAGGGGTTTTATAGCTGCAGAAGTTATAAACTACGATGACCTTATAAAAGTTGGTTCTCTGCAAAAAGCAAAAGAACAGGGTCTTCTAAGAATAGAGGGAAAAGATTATACCGTTCAGGACGGCGATGTTATACATTTCAGGTTTAATGTATAGGAGGACTGTATGAATAAGGAATTGGAAGAAATAATTAAAATATATGCTACAAGATCTCATAAAGAATTTAATCAGTATTTATCAGACCTTTCTAAAAACAGTCTAATAGCTGTATTAACAGATTTACTTACCCTTTATATGAATGATCAAAATTCATCTACATTAAGGGAATTTCTTACAGTTAAATTAGCAGGTTATGAACATGAAACTGACAAATTAGGGTATAACGGTTATAAGACGATTGCTTATGGAAAATCTATAAAATGTGAGGCAAAGCCCAAAAATATTAAAAGCGAGGGAGGAAAAAAATTAAATGGTGGTGGAAACTTTACAGATTATACATTTGAGCGGCTTGAGAGAGATATAAGGGAAAATATTAACATGTTGATTAGCGGTTTTGTTGACGGAAAACTGATTTATGTAATTGAATTTCCTTTTAGATGTGAAACTTTTGTCAAAAAGTTAAGAGAGCAGCTTGAAAAAAGATTTCCATCAGGGGACATTACCGGACAATATCTAAGAAGTGCCTCCTTTTCTTACAAAGATTATATTAATTGTAATAACTTAAAAATTATATATTTACTTCCTAAGAAAGAACTTGAAAAATTCAAAGGATATATAGTAAGAGATTTTTATAAGTTTCTTGTGGAGAAAGCTGATGATAAATGATTTTATAGATAAAGTTATATGTGGGAATACTTTAGATATTTTAAAAACTATACCTGATAACTCTGTAGATCTGGGAATAACATCTCCTCCATATAACAAAAAGGAGGATAATAAAGGTTGGTTAGTTGATAAAGTAGTATACAAAGGAACTTCAGACAATTTACCTGAAGAAGAATACCAGCAAAACCAGATAAAAGTCCTTAATGAGCTTTACAGAATTATAAAACCTGGTGGATCTTTCTTTTATAACCATAAAATAAGATGGGAAAAAGGTGTAATGTATCACCCTATGGATTGGCTAAGAAAAACTAAATGGGTTATAAAGCAGGAAATAATCTGGGACAGAATGATAGCGGCAAACCTCAGAGGCTGGAGGTTCTGGCAGGTAGAGGAAAGAATTTATTGGCTTTATAAACCAGAAGGCAAAAATCTTATAGGGAAAGAACTAAAATCAAAACACGCATTATTGACATCTATATGGAGACTACCTCCTGAGAACAAAAATCCCCACCCTGCACCATTTCCTATAGAACTTCCAACAAGGATAATATACTCCATACTTGATGATGAAAAAGAAAAGCTGATTATAGATCCTTACTGTGGGAGCGGAACAACGTTGGTAGCAGCAAAAATATTAGGTCATCATTATATAGGAATAGATATATCACAGGAGTATATCAACTTCGCTAAAGAAAGGTTGAAAAATTATCAAGCAGAAATACCAAAAGTCCAAGAAGAGTTATCCAAACATTTTGTTAGAAAAACATTCAAAGAGAGAAAAGAAAAGGGAGAATTTGTAGGAAAACACAGAAAAAACAGGAACGGTCAGCCTCTTTTAGAAATTATAGAAAACAGCAATGAAGATTAAATCACTCAATAGTAACCCTTATTACCTCATCAATCGTTGTTATACCTTCAAGGGCTTTCAAAACAGCGTCCTGTCTTAATGTTTTCATACCCTTTCTGAGGGCAACATGTTTTATCTCTTCTGTTG
>JALVEY010000099.1 GCA_027030485.1 Persephonella sp. | reverse complement strand
TTCTTTCGGTGTTATACCTTTTTCCTCTGCCGATTTTTGTATTTTAAGACCATGCTCATCTGTTCCTGTTAAAAAAAATGTTTTTACTCCTTTTTGTCTGCTGTACCTTGCAAGAACGTCAGCTGCAATCGTTGTGTATGCATGCCCAAGATGGGGAACATCATTCACATAGTATATAGGGGTTGTAGCGTAGAACTTCTTTCTAACCATTTACTACCTCGGTAATTATTTAATAACATAATTATATACAAAGAAACTACTTTTAGAGCTTTAAATTTTGCCGAAATTAGATATTATTAATGTAATAAAATAATGTTAGAATATTCTGGTATGGAAAATAACAGGATTGTAAAATTTAACCGAATTTTAGAAAAATATTTCAAAGTAAAGAGCTACGGTCAAAAGGTAGTTCTGATCCTTGTCCTTCTATTTACTCTATCATTCTCACTTGTTAGTGTGATATTCGCCTATCTTAATCTTGAAAAAGAATATAAAAATGTTTCAAAAGCCCTTAGTAGAGCTGTGGACATAAAAACTGATCTTCTTTTAAAAGAATTCAAAGAGATTGAAAACAACAGTAAACTTCTCATTACAACTTATAAGCAAAGCAGCGATATAGTTGATTATTCCTTATTAAGGAAATTTAAAATATATGCCATATTTTTTGAAGATGATGGAAAGTATATAGGAAGAAGAATAAACCTTTCTCCTGTTGATATAAAAAGCTACAAAAATTTCAGATATGCTTTATTAGGAGACTACATAATATTAAATATGAACAGAGTTTACTACATATTTGTAAAGAAAAAATATATAAATCATATTCTTGATCCTAAAAAAAGTTTCGTTTCAGATTATGACCCAATTTTTATGCTGGAAACACATGTAAAAAAGTACAGATCCTTTATATGTGAAAAAGAAGTAATTCCTGAAAGCAATTTTTTTCTTGTGGGATGTGTTGAAAAGGGAGCGGTAACCGGAAATGAGATCAAAAAAATACTTATAGAAAGTATATCTCTATTCTCAACACTTTTTATATTAGGTTTCATAATGTACCACACATTCTTTAGAAATGTTCTCCTTTATCCTATAAAAAGTTTAAAAGAAGATATTGAAAAAATGAATAGAGAAGGCCTGGAGAATGTAAAGTTTACTCTTCAGTTATATGGTGAAGATGAATTTGCACAAATATCTAAAGTACTTGAAGAAACAAGGAGGAAAATACTAAAACACCAAAAAGGAATGGCATTAGTTTTACAAACAACCTCAAAAATGATTTCAATGACCAATGATATCCATAGATTTTCCTTATTTACTGTTGATCAGCTTGATGAACTTCTCAATGCTGAAGGAACTGTTTTGTGTCTTTATTCAAAAATAGAAGATAGATGTATGTTTAAGGTTCATTCCGATAATTATCTTAAAAGCACAATACCTTCTTCCCTTGAAAAAAGAGAATTTCTAAAACTAACAAAGCTACCCGATAAAAATAAAATGATAAGAGATAGAAACGGACACAGACACATGCTATCCATAAAAAAGGAGGTAAGTGATGAATATTCAATTCTCCTTATAACTTTCCGAAAAAATGAGCCTATATCAGATGAAGATATGAATTACCTTGATATGGTTATATCCCACCTTGTTTACAGTATCAACCTTCTCAATCTTGCCACTTATGATCCTCTTACAAAGCTATATAACAGGAGAGCTATAGTAGAATATGCAGAAAGGGAAGTGGAAAGATCAAAAAGATATAATCACCAGTTTAGCATTATACTGCTGGATA
Organism: Persephonella sp.; assembly: GCA_027030485.1. Classification (GTDB taxonomy): domain Bacteria; phylum Aquificota; class Aquificia; order Aquificales; family Hydrogenothermaceae; genus Persephonella_A. The sequence goes on along the minus strand of JALVEY010000099.1, from coordinate 7,527 downwards.
TTGATGATTTTAAAGGAATAAATGACACTTATGGTCATACTATAGGAGATATTGTTCTAAAACAGCTTGCAGAAATAATTAAAAATGAAGTTAGAGATATTGACAGAGTAGGAAGATACGGAGGGGAAGAATTTATTATTGTTTTACCCGAAACCAGAATAGAAAATGCAAAAAAATTAGCTGAAAGAATAAGGGCAAGAATACTTGAAAAAGAGTTCAAAATCAGCGATTACAAAATATCTGTAACTATTAGTGCAGGGATTTCCGGATTTAGAACCCATGGAGAAACCTTTGAAGAAATACTTCAAGCAGCGGATCTTGCACTTTATCAGGCAAAGAAAAAAGGAAAAAATCAAGTTGTGATGCTTGAGAGAGATGAGATATCCCAAATACTGAAGGAAGAGTTCCAGAGTAAGAATTTTCTTGTAGATGCAATACAGGAAGATAGAATTTTACCTTACTTTCAACCTATTGTTGATCTGAACAGCCTTGAGATTGTAGGATACGAGATACTTGCAAGAATAAAAGAAGGGGATAGGGTAATCCCTGCACACAGATTTATATCCACTGCGATAAAGTTCGGAATTATATTAAAAATTGATGAAATCATTCAACAAAAAACCGTTCAATTTTTATCTGAAAAAAAAGAAATCCCACAGATGTTATTTTTTAATTTGTCTAGACCGTATATTCAGGACATACAACATATATCAAACTTTGTTGAACTGCTTGAGAAAAACGGCATACCAAAAGAAAATATAATACTTGAAATAACTGAAGAGGAAGCTATAAGCGAGATTACTATCGTTAAGGAAGCCATTAGAATTGCAAAATCAAAAGGTATAAGATTTGCCCTTGATGATTTTGGAGTAGGATACTCAACTTTTTCATACATAAAGCATTTTGATATTGATATAATCAAGCTTGACGGTTCTCTTGTAAAAAATATACATCAGGACAGAGACAACCAGATTATAGTCGGTGGAATAGCCTATATATGTAGGGAAAAAGGGATAAAGCTCCTTGCAGAAATGGTTGAAACTCAGGAAGAGCTTAACACATTAAAGGAACTTGGGGTATCATATGCTCAAGGTTTTATTTTTGGTAGAGCAGAGAACAGACTTACAGACAAAGTGATGGAGGAGATATAGATGGGAATTAAATTTGGAACAGACGGCTGGAGAGCTGTAATATCAAAGGATTTTACTTTTGACAATCTTCTGAAAGTTGCCCAAGCTCATGCAGATCACCTTAAAGAAAAAAATGGAAAAAAAGTGGTGATAGGATATGATACAAGATTTATGTCAGAAATCTATGCCTGTGTTGTTGGAGAAGTTTTCTCTTCAAACGGCTTTGAGGTTATAGTTTCATCAACATTTTGTTCAACACCTGCCCTCTCCCTTGCTGCAAAGGATCTTGGTGCAGATGAAGGTGTGATGATCACAGCGTCCCACAACACTTATGAATACAACGGCTACAAGATAAAAGGGGGATACGGAGGACCTGCAACACCTGAAATCATAAACAGCGTTGAAGAAAAACTTGGTAAATCAAAACCAAAAACCGGAAAAACTAAATGGGAAGAGATGGATTTTAATATCTATTACATACAAAAACTGAAGAAGTATATAACTCCTGATGTGTTTAACCAAAGACCTGAAAAGGTTGTACATGATCCTATGCACGGGGCAACAATAGGACTGCTTAGCAGAATTCTTGAAGACACCCTTTTAGATGTCATTGAGATAAACCACTTCAGGGATGCATTCTTTGGATTTAAGCATCCTGAGCCAGTGGAAAAAAACCTGCCTCTTCTTAGAGGAAAAACAGTTGCAGAAGAAGCTGTTGTCGGAATAGCCAACGATGGTGATGGAGATAGGGTTGGGATAGTGGATGAATCAGGGGAATTTATAAGCACACAAATAGTTTTTGCCCTTCTTTTACTTCACACAATAAGAAACAAAAAAGTTGAAGGAGCAGTGGCAAAAACTGTATCAACAACATACCTTGTTGACAGAATTGCACAAAAAGAAGGAAGGAAACTTTACAAAACACCTGTAGGTTTCAAGTATATAGCAGACCTATTCTTAAAAGAAAGAATAGCCTTCGGTGGAGAAGAATCAGGAGGATACGGTTTTGGTTTTCACATACCTGAAAGGGACGGTCTTCTTTCAGGACTGATGATACTTGAGATGATACATCTACACGGAAAACCTCTAACAGAACTGATAAATGATCTTTTTGCAGAGTTTGGAACAGCTTACTACAAAAGAGCTGATCTTAAGGTTGAAGGGGATCAGGGAAGAAAACTTGTGGAAAAGCTGAAAAAAGAGCCGTTAAAAGAGCTTGCAGAAATTAAGATAAAACAGATAGATCTAACAGATGGGGTTAAGTTCATATTTGAAAATGACGGCTGGGTTTTGTTTAGAGCTTCCGGAACTGAACCTGTACTTAGGATATATGTTGAGATGCCAGAAAAAGAAGAAGTTGATATGATATTACAGGAAAGTAAAAAACTAATTGGAGGATAAAAAGTGGAAGAGCATATCTATCAGCCTTACGATGTTAGAATGTCTGAAGAAGGAGAAATTATCGCAATCGTTGAACCTGACAGCTACATCAAAGAGATGATAGAAAACAAAAAAACCTGCTGGGAAGTTGATGTTGACGTTGATTACGACGACGAAGAAAACGAGCCGTATCTTATGATAACCCTTCACAAAGACAACGGTCAGGTTTTTATGATTTTTCCTTATGGAGAGGCATGGGATGCTCTATCAGAAAAAGGGCTAATATCAGTAGTTTTACTGACACAGTTTGATCTTGATCATGGCGATACATCCAACGCCATATCCATAACGGTGGAGCTTGATGGATTTCTTAAGGGATATATAGCAGGGGCATTAAGGATGTGGGAAGCTGTAAGTGAAGAGATAGAAGAAGAATGATCTACAAAAGAAAAGTACAGTTTTATGAAACAGATGCCCAAGGGATAGTTCATCACTCAAACTATCCCCGATATTTTGAAGAAGCAAGAGGGTACTACTTAGAAAAATTAGGCTATCCATACGATAAAGTCAGAAAGGATCTAAAGACAGATATTGTTCTTCTTGAACTTATTATAGAGTACAAAAAACCCTTATATTTCGGAGATAGTTTTGAAATAAAATTTGGTATATCAGAGATGGATAAATTTTTTTTCAGCTTTGAATATACCGTGATTAAAAATAGCTCAATCATTGCAACAGGTAAAACAAAACATGCCTGTCTAAACAGAAATACAGGAAAAATCATTTCTATTCCTGATATTCTGAGGTCAAAACTCCATGGAACTTAAAAAGATTATCCAAAAAAACTCAGACCTTTTAAACGGTTTTGAGTGGGATTTTTATTTTGTAGAAAAAATAACCCTTAAAAGCAGCTCCAAAGATTTTCAGATTGAAGAGGTCACAAAATCTAAAGAAAAGGGTCTGTCAATCAGATTAAAAAAAGATAGCAAAGTAGGTTTTTCCTATGTTTCAAACATATCCGAAGATACTGTAAGAAAAGGAATACAAAAAGCAAAAGACATTCTAAAAATCTCAACACCAGATGAGGCGCTCTTTTTTCAAAAACCTGTAAAAACTGACTTAATTCCTGAGGCTTACGACGCTTTTTCTTCCGAAAGGTTAGATATTACAGAAAAAATGCTGAAGGCTATAGAGATAGAAAGGGCTATAAAAACAAAAGACAGCAGAATAAAAAATGTTAGGGACTGCACTTTTTCTGAAACTGTGTTCAGCTATTCTTTAATCAACAGCAAAGGATTAGACATATCAGAAAAAGGAACTGTTTACACAGCTATGGCTTCAGCTGTTGCAGAGGATAAAGGAGATTCCCAGATAGCCTGGGGGTTTACCCAGTCAAGATACCTTAAAGAGCTTGATATAAATGGTGTTGCTGACGAAATAGTATTATCAGCTTTATCTCTTCTTGGAGGAAAGCCTGTCCCAACATCATCACTGCCTGTTCTTTTTCCCCCTTACTCCTTTTCACAGATGCTGGAATCCTTTTACCAAGCTTTCTCCGGGGACTTTCTGATAAAAGGAAAATCATATTTTGAGGATAAAAAAGATCAAAAAGTTGCTTCCTCACTTATCTCAATTCTTGACGACGGAAGACTTACACACGGAATTATGACAAGGAATTTTGATGATGAGGGAAGTCCCACCCAGAGAACACAGATCATCAAAGAGGGTGTTTTTAAAAACTTCATCCACAACACTTACACAGCAAAACTTTCGGGAGAAAAATCGACAGGAAACGGTTTCAAAGCAACATTTAAAGAACCTCCACAGGTATACCCATCAAACTTTTATCTTCAGAAAGGAACCGGAATAAAAGTAGAAAGTAAAACATTCAAAGTAATACAGCTTTTAGGACTTCATACAGCAAACCCTGTAACAGGAGATTTTTCAGTGGGTGCTTCAGGGGTTTTAATTGACGGAAAAGGTTTTTCCCAGCCCGTTACCGGCGTAACCCTATCAGGAAATTTTTTTCAGATGCTTAAAGATATAATACAAGTGGGAGATGATCTGAGATTTTACGGAAATATTGGAAGTCCTTCCGTCTTAGTTGAAAAAATGGTTCTGGGAGGTGTTTAATGGTGCCCAGGGCGGGAGTCGAACCCGCACGCCCTTACGGGCACTACCCCCTCAAGATAGCGCGTCTGCCAATTCCGCCACCTGGGCAACAGGGATTTATATTATATGCAAAAGGAGGAAAATTTGCAAGTAATTTTCATATCCGAAGGGGCTGACCTTGACGCCCTTTCAACAGCTTTCGGGATTACATTAATTAACCCAGAAGCAAAAATTCTTCTTCCTGATGCTGTATCCTCTTCTTTCAGACTGGCAGTGAAAAGATTTGAAAATAAACTGAAAGACAAAATGATAAAAATCAATAATCTAAAAAAAATAAATGTCCTTTATCTTGCAGACACAAACAATTATAAAGCCTCATTAAAAAAATTGTCAGACTTTATAGATGAAAATACAAAAGTAATTATCTATGATCACCACCCAATCAGATCAAAACTCCCAAAAAATATAGAGAAACATATAAAAAAAACAGGTTCTGCATCAACTATTGTTGTTTACCAACTTAAAAGGAACAAAATTCAGCTGTCTTCAGATGATGCAACAATTCTTATTCTGGGGATTTACGAAGACACAGGAAACTTTACTTATAACACAACAACAGAAAAAGACCTGAGGGCTGCTGCCTACCTAATAGAGAAAGGGGCTGATCTGGAAACTGTAAAAAATATTATTGAGGAAAGGATAGACCAGCAGCAGATATCCATAATACACCAGCTTGTTGAAAATCTGCAGTACTTCTTCCTGAAAAATAAAAAAATAATCTTCAGCTTTGCTTATTCAGATAGGTACATACCTGATATATCAGGTTTTCTACACATGATAAAGCCTCTTCAGGAAGCTGACGCATTTTTTGTAATGATCAATGAAAAGGGAAAGACCAGTATAATAGCAAGATCAAAAAGAAAAGAGATAGATGTTGGAAAAATAATGTCCTACTTAGGTGGAGGAGGTCATTTCGCTGCAGCAAGTGCAACTGTAAAAGGACTGACTGTTCAGGAGATAAAAAATTATATTGAAAGCGTTTTACTTTCGGAAGCCTACAAAGAAAAAACAATCTCAGAATTTATGTCCAGAGAAATAATCACTGTTAACAAAGACACGCAGATACAGGAGATTAAGGAGGAGCTTGATAAAGCACCGGTTGTATTTGTTGTTGACAAAAAAGGTAAATTTCTGGGTATAGCTTTATCAAGGGTGTTAAAAGAAAGCCTGAGACATGGAATAAAAGATGTAAAGATTGAAAACTTCATAATTGACAGTATAATAACCTTTGAACCTTCAACAAGACTGTCTGAAGCAGAAAAGACAATCACAACATCTTCACAGGAGTACTTTCCTGTTTTAGAAAATGGAAAACCTGTCGGGGTAATAAACAGAACCTATATAATCAAAATACTTCACGGTCAGGTTTTTGATTCTGAAAAAGATATATTTATCTCAAGGGAAAGAATAAAACCAAAATTCCTTAATTTTGAGAAAAACCTCAGGAAATATCTCCCTGATCATATAATTACCCATCTTGAAGAAATAGGTAAGCTGTCAAAAAAATTAGGCTACAGCACATATCTTGTTGGAGGCATTGTAAGGGACATTGTTATGTCTAAAAAAAGTCTTGATATAGACCTTATTGTTGAAGGTGATGCTGTTAAACTATCTAAAGAGTATGCAAAACTAAAAAAGATACCTGTCCACACTTTTGAGGAATTTATGACAGCACAGCTGACACTGGAAACAGGAGAAAAGATAGATCTTGCAACAGCAAGGAAGGAAACATACACCCACCCCGGAGCCTACCCTAAGGTAGAAAAGGCAACAATAAAAGAGGATTTATACAGAAGAGATTTCACCATCAACACCCTCGCAATAGAGATAACAGAGGGAAAGTTTGGAATACTTATAGACTTTTTTAACGGACTTAAAGACATAAAAGACAGAATGATAAGGATACTCCATCAGCTCAGTTTTATTGAGGATCCTATCAGGATACTGAGAGCCCTCAGATTTGCAGGAAGACTGGGTTTTAAGTTAGGAAAACCTACAGAAAAGCTTCTTAAACTGGCTGTTGATGAAGATATGCTGAGTGTTGCACCTGCAGGAAGAATAAACATTGAGCTAAACTACTCCTTAAACGAAGAAAAGGTGATTGACATACTGATGCTGATGAACAGATACAGGGTTCTACACAGTCTTTTTCCTGATTTTTACATGGATGAAAAAAGGGAAGAGATACTAAACAGGCTCAGAGACACAATTATATCCTTTGAGATGTTTTTCGGTATAAAAATAGACAGGATTTCAAACTACCTGCTTGCATTAATGTACCACCTTCCCTTTGATATTTCTTACAAAATTCTCCAAAAATACCATTTTTCTAAATCAGTTAAGTTTTTTGAGGAGTATCTTGATGCAAGAGATCTTTTTCAAAAAATTCCACGGAAAGACTCTCAATTGTATAAAAAAATCAAATTCATAAAAAAAGATATTCTCGTTTATATCTGTGCATCATCTGATATTGAACTTTCCGAAAGAATAATAAGAATTTTGAAAAAGGAAGAAGAAAAAGATCTTCTTCTTTCAGGAAAGGATCTGAAAGAAATGGGAATACCGCCGTCCCCTGTTTACAAAAAGATACTTGATGATGTTTTCAAAAAATATCTTGACGGTGAGATAAAAACAAAAAAGGAGGCTGTTGAATACGTTAAAAAACATTATTTATGAATTCTATACAGCTCAAGGAATATATCCTCAAAACTTTTAGCGGAAGGAAACCTTCTGAATAGATTTTCAACTGTATCGTCTGCTATCTTTTTTCCCTGTTTAAGCAAAACAATTCTGTCGCAAAACTCAGCCTCACTCATGTAATGGGTTGTTATCAGTATAGATATGC
>JALVEY010000098.1 GCA_027030485.1 Persephonella sp. | reverse complement strand
TTTTCCGGCTGTTCAACACTTCCCTCTATACTATCTTTGAACACCCTTTTCCCTTCAAGATCAGAAACAAAACCTGTTATCCTGATCCTGCCGTTTTTTATCTCGCTGTATCCTGCAAGGGGAACCTGACACCCTCCTTCAAGTGTTTTAAGGAAAGCCCTTTCAGCCTTTGCCCTTATCTCGCTTTCTTTATGGTTCAGGACAGAAACTATCTCCCTTGTTTCCTTGTCATCAAGTCTTGCTTCAATGCCTAAAAACCCCTGTGCAACTGCAGGAATCATGTAATCAGGCTCAAAAATCTGCTTTACCCTGTCCTGAAGTCCGAGCCTTTTTAAACCTGCATAGGCAAGAATAATGCCGTCATACTGTCCTTCCTCAAGCTTTCTTATTCTTGTGTCCACATTACCTCTCAGATCCTCAATTTTCAGATCTTTTCTATTCAACATAATCTGGGCTTTTCTTCTCAGTGAGCTTGTTCCAAGGACAGACCCTTCAGGCATTTCATCTATAGAGCTGTACTTTACAGAAAGGAATGCATCTCTTGGATCTTCCCTTTCTGTAATGGCGACAAGTCCAAGTCCTTCAGGAAAATAGGTGGGGACATCTTTTAGGGAATGGACAGCTATATCAATCTCATTTCTCAGCATAGCCTCTTCTATCTCTTTGACAAAAAGCCCTTTTCCACCAACCTTTGCAAGGGGAACATCAAGTATCTTATCCCCTTTTGTTGTAATTTTTACAAGTTCAACCTGAATATCGGGGTAATATTTTTTTAATAATTCTGCTACATGATTTGCCTGCCAGAGAGCAAGCTTACTTTTTCTTGTTCCGATCCTTATTCTCAATATTCGCCTCTTTGTTTTTTCTAAGTATTATAAACTTTAAAGGATACTTATATCAAACTTGAGTTATTTGATGTTTTGTATCATCATTTTTTGAAAATCATTCCTATTAAGATATTATTAATGTAAACTATTGAAACAATTAAAAAAATAAAATAACAATACCGATTAAATTGTGATACAGATTGATGATCAGTAATTACGGGGGAGTAAAAAATGGAAGAAAAAAAGGTAATATGCCCCAACTGTGGATCAAGTAAATGTATAAAAAACGGGAGGGTGAATAACAAGCAGACTTACCTTTGTAAGTCGTGTTATTCAAGATTTTCTTTGGATAGAATTAGAAAAAGATACCCAAATGAGATCAAAAAAACAGCTGTTAAGCTTTATAAAGATGGATACACCCTGACAGAAATTTCTAAAAAACTTGATATTAAAATTCAGACGATACATTACTGGATAAAAAACTCAAGAAATGGGAGATAATAACAATGATTTTCTGATTAAAGTATGTGCCAGCCTTTTGGTATGAATATTTTTTCGTATGTTTTCAATGCAAACCTGTCTGTCATTCCTGCCACATAATCAACGGCAGCCTGTTTAGGATCATACTCTCCCCACAGCTGAAGGTATTTTTCATAATAAGGTATAAGGTGATAATTTTTCAGGTAATATTCATAAAGGGCTTTTAGTATCCCTTTCCCCTTTTCAAGCTCTTCAACTACAGGTTTTGCAAGGTAAACATTATCAAAAAGCCACTGCCTCAGCTGGTACATATTTTTGTATATTTTTTCTTCCATAACAATATGCTGGTAGTTGTTATCTATGGTTGAGTATATAATGCTTTTTACTATAGTTGTTATCCTTTCTGACTTTGTTTCACCTAATACCGATCTTATATCTCTGGGTATATCATTTTCTGAAATAAGCCTTGCCCTTACAGCATCTTCAAGATCGTGATTTATATATGCTATCTTGTCTGCTATTCTTACTATTTCTCCTTCAAGGGTTTTGGGCATGTTTCCTTCAGATATTAAAGGAGACTTCCCCTTACTGTGTTTGAGAATGCCGTCCTTAACCTCAACAGTAAGGTTCAAACCTTCACCATCATTTGCTAATTTTTCAACAACCCTGAGGCTCTGTTTTGCGTGGTGGTACGATATCCCCTCTTTAAGCAAAAACTCCCCCGCATGTCCAAAAGGCGTATGTCCAAGATCATGACCTAAAGCTACAGCCTCAACAAGATCCTCATTCAGCTTTAAGGCTCTTGCTATCGTCCTGCCAATCTGGGCAACCTCAAGGGTGTGGGTCATTCTTGTTCTGTAGTGATCCCCTTCGGGGGACAGAAAAACCTGAGTTTTATGCTTCAGTCTTCTGAATGCTTTAGAATGAAGTATTCTGTCCCTGTCCCTCTGATATTTTGTCCTTAGATCACACTCTTTTTCCGGTTTTGATCTTTTTGCCTCTCTACTTTTTGAGGCTCTTGGGTGCAAAATCTGGTATTCATTGTTTTCAACATGCTCTCTTATATTCATTTTTCACCAAAGGGGGTATATATTATTACTTAAATACATTTCGGAGGCTGTAATTGAAAAATATAATCATCTTCATTCTATC
>JALVEY010000097.1 GCA_027030485.1 Persephonella sp. | reverse complement strand
TCTACTTTTATAAACAGCAAGATTTTGGAAAGGGGCAAAATGGATTTAAAGAAAAATTTGCAACGCGGATTAAATAAAGAGTTTTTGATAATTACAGAAGATAACAACAGCTACTATGTAATTTTATAAGTTCAGAAAGAAGGTGGACACCTACAACAGTGTATAGAGTTTTGAAACGAACAAAACTAATAGAAAGGATAAAAGCTAAGAGAATAGAGAGAAAAAGAAATAAGAATATAAACAAAAAAAGGATCGGGAAAGGTCTAAAAGCGACCTTTCCTGGAGAAGTAGTCCAAATAGACGTAAAACATCTGCCACAAAAAGGAGAAACTTACTATCAATTCACAGCTATTGACAAATCTATGATTTGAGCATGCCGATAGGCATAGCAGTTAGCTTATGGAAGATGTTAGAATTTTTACTGGTAGGTGTTCACCATGTACTGAACCGATACACAGTATTGCCCACAAAAAAAAGTTATAGTAAACTATTGTTTTGCTAAATTCATTTAGGAGGAAGAGATGCACCAGTTAATAAGAGAAATAGAGCAGAAATATATGCCGCAGGATATTCCTGAGTTTAGAGTTGGAGATACAGTTAAGGTTCATGTTAAGGTTAAAGAGAGAAACAAAGAGAGAATACAGGTTTTTGAGGGCGTTGTTATAAGAATGAAAGGGAGCGGGACAGGAAGATCATTTACTGTTAGAAAAGAGTCTTACGGGGTTGGTATTGAGAGAACATTTCCATTTGCCTGCCCATCAATAGCTAAAATTGAGCTCTCCAAGAGAGGTAAGGTCAGAAGAGCCAAACTCTACTACCTCAGAGAAAGAAGAGGTAAAGCTGCCAAGATCAGAGAGATCAAAGAATGGGAGCTCAGGAAAAGGGCTGCAGAATCTGCTGCTGCTAAAGAAAACAAGTAGGTTAATGCTTGAGATTGAAAAAAGCCTGTGGGACAAAGGCTACAGCAAAATTGCAGGAATAGATGAAGCAGGAAGGGGACCCCTTGCGGGTCCTGTTGTTGCTGCTGCTGTTATATTTCCAGAAGGAATAAAACCCTTCATATTCAAAGACTCAAAAAAACTCAGTTTTAACCGGAGAGAAGAGCTATTTTCCCAGATCAAACAAAAAGCCACAGCGGTTGGTGTTGGGATTGTTGACAGCTCTGTTATTGACAGGATAAACATATACAACGCAACAAAATTGGCAATGGAAAGAGCCCTTGAGGACTTAAAAACAGATTATGACTACCTGATAACAGATTATATAAAATTTGATCCTTATCCCCATATCTCACTAAAAAAAGCAGATGAAAAGAGCCTTTCTGTAGCAGCAGCTTCAATAATAGCTAAGGTTATAAGAGATCGTATAATGACCGAGTTTGGAAAAGTTTTTCCCCATTCATTTGAAAAACATAAAGGATACCCTACAAAGCTTCACAAACAGGAGATAAAAAAATACGGTCTTACGCCTATCCACAGAAGATCCTTTAATCTAAGTATTCAATATAAGCTGGAGTTATGAAACTTTTCAGCGTAAAACTAAGGGCTTCAAAAGATGGGAAACACATTTCAGGGGCAGAAAGGATAACCCCTCACGAAGAAATAAATACCGTTATAAATCAGCTTTATCACAGACTTTCCCATAAAGAATTTGACAGTATAAACATAAAAATAGACATTCTTAAAGAAAAACCTCTATTAGTAGAAAAAACACTTCCTATTGTAAACCTTACTTTCAAAGACCATAAGAAAGCAAATAAAACAGCAGTCCAGATAATCCAAAAACAGACAGGACTATCTGAAGAAAAAATAAAACAGCTTATTGATCTTATCCACTCAGGAGCTTCTCCAGATGGAGAGAATATGAGGGGAGCTATGATTGTTGATCTGAGTGGAAACAGATTAGAAAAAGACCAATTCAGAGGGGTAAGAACGACCCATGTGGATTATTTAGAAAGGGATAAGATCATTCAAAAACTGATAAAAAAAGGTTTCACAGAAAGAACAGCAGATGCCATTGCCCTGACAACAAAAAATATGCTCCATAAAGACATAATAGCAGAGTATTGTATATCAGATGAACCTGACTATCTAACAGGTTATATATCAACAAAAGAGGCTTACTACAGGCTTACCCCATTGAAGGAAAAAGGAAATAAAAAGGGGGGAAGGATATACTTTATAAAAAACGGGGCAGATATTGATGAGATCTACAGATTTTTAGAGAAAAAACCTGTTTTGATAAAAGATGTTAACGTGTGAGATAGAAAAAGCTCTCATAAAGCTTGCAAAAAAAAGGAAAACAATAACATACAGTCAGTTGGCGTTATGTATTAACAAAAAATCTACCAAAAAACTACCAGAAAAGGGAAATGCACTGGGATCTGTTTTATCAAAGTATCTTCACATTCTGTGTGAAAATTATGTCAGAAATGGAAAACCTATGATAGGAAGCCTTGTTGTCAGCAAAAAAACAGGAATGCCTTCAGAAGGTTTTTTCAGATTTGCACAAAAGCTGTACAAAATAGATTTGAAAAATGATGATCAGAAAAAGATTTTCTGGCAAAATGAGTTAAAAAGAGTTTTTAAGGAGTTTGGAGATTAACAAAATATTCATTCACGGCTGGAGTTTTTCTTCAAAAATATGGGAAAAATATAAAAATATACCAGACAGCTACTTTCTTGATATTCCATTTCACGGAAATAACAGAAATTTTCCAGACAACAACATACTTGAAACATTTTCAGATAAGCTACAAGAAATGATAAACTCATTAAACAAAGAAACAGCTTTGATAGGCTGGTCTCTGGGAGCATCAGTAAGCGTCCTTACAGCATTAAAAAAGCCTCAAAAACTGAAAAAACTTATTCTTATAGGCTTTTCTCCAAAATTTATGGACAAAAGATTAGGTCACAACCCTGTTTTTGTTAAAGCCTTCATGATGGCTCTAAAGATAGATTTTCAGGATACAGTTTACAACTTCAGGAAAACAGCTGTAGGCAGTTCCTATAAAAATATCCCTCTTCCTGAAAAGGAAGGAAGTATAAAACTGCTCAGAGAGTTTATAAACCTTGATTTAACAGACGGACTTGGGGATATAGACATACCTGTTTTTCTGATACACGGAAAAAAAGACAGGATAATAAACTATCAGGCAAGTATATATGCAGATAAAAAAATAAAAAATTCTTATCTTATACTGACACAGTCCCATCACGCCCCTTTTCTTGAAGATAAAACATTGATAACCAACCTGTTATAATAGTTTTCCTGAAAATCAAAAAAAGGAGAAGATTTGAAAACTCTTATAAAACTTTCATTTTCAAGATTTTCTGAAAGCTACGATAAAGAGGCTGTTTTACAGAAGGAGGCTGCCAGAATACTGGTAGATTTTGCAGGAGATCTTAAAGGAAAAGGTATTGATCTCGGCTGTGGAACAGGTTTTCTGCTCAGGCTGTCAGAATGGAAAGGAATAGTAGGTATTGATATATCAGAGGACATGGTCAGGTTTTACAGAAGGTTTAACAAAAATGCTGTTATCGCTGACATGGAGGATCTTCCCTTTAAGGAAAACTCATTTGATTATGCTGTATCAAATTTTTCACTTCACTGGGCTGATTTTGAAAAAACGGTATCTGAACTAAAAAGGGTTTTGAAACCTGAGGGCAGATTTGTGTTTAACATACCTGTTGGGGGAAGTCTTGAGATTGTTGAAAAGATTCTGGGAGAGATACAGTTTGATTTTATCTGCGTTCCTGAAGTTCTCCAGACATTGAAGGAAAAGGGCTTTTTTGTAAATGATTTTTTTGTTGAAAATCTCCAAAAAGATTTTAAAGACGGATACTCACTTCTTGTACATCTTCACAAAACAGGCGTGGCAATAAATACAAAATCAAGCTCCATCTCAAAAAAAAGAAAGATAGTAAAGCTATTTAAATCTTACCAGAAATCTACTTATTTAAACTATAAACTGTTGTTTGTAAATACAATTCGTAGATAAAAATATAAGGTATAGATTTAACAAATTTTAACATTTTTTTATGCAAACAATGGATGACAAAAAGATCTTCTCTCCATCAGGTTTAACATAATCTTTCTCCTGATAAAAAACAACATACATATCAGCAAAAAGATGTATGAGCTCATTAGGTCTGAGAAGGTAATCCCTGTTTTCCGGCTGCATATATCCTTTTTCTTCTCTTAAGGTGAATGTCTCAAATATAATAACCCCATCCCTTTTCAAACCTTCTTTTATCTGAGGAACAAGTCTTCTGTTTAAGTAGTTTATATTTATAATCAGGTCGTATCTGTTCTGCTCTATATTGTAAAAATCCAGATCCGCATGAATTGTGTTAATTTGAGGCCTTTTCTTTTTTAACTGGGCTAAAGCAACATCTGATATATCAACAGCATCAACATCAAAACCTTTATCATATAAGAACACAGAATTTCTACCTATTCCACAAGCTATATCAAGAGCTTTGCCCCTTTTTACCAGATGATAAAAATCCTGAACTATCTTAGAGGGTGTTTTCCATGGGTATTCTTCTTCAGTATATCTTCTGTTCCATTTCTCCCTGTCTTTTTCCATTAACCACCTGTGTATTTTTTTATCGCTTTTTCATATTTTCCTTGAATTTTTAAAAGATATTCAGCAACCTCTCTTACAGCTCCATTCCCACCTTCTTTTTTAGTAATATACATACATACATCTTTTATCTCTTTTGGTGAAGATTTCACACATACAGGAAAACCCACTACCTTTAAAACAGGAAGATCAGGAAAATCATCCCCAATGTAAAGTATTTGATCATCAATAATTGAGTATCTTTTCTTTATCTTTTTGTAAAGTTCAAGCTTATTTTTTGCTCCCTGTATTACCTCATGAATTCCAAGTTCCTTTGCTCTTACCTCCACCATATATGATTTTCTACTCGTTAGGATCGCTGTTTTTATTCCAACATTATGAAGCAAGGTTATTCCCATTCCGTCTTTCACACAGAACTTCTTCAGTTCATTTCCACTGCTATCGTATATTATCCCCCCATCTGTCAGAACACCATCAACATCCATAATAAACCATCTTATCTTTTTTCCGATTTCTTTAATATTTTTCATTTTTTATCCGAAAAAATGGTGAGGTACCATTAAGGTACCTCAGGTGGCAGGTTCGGTCAACAAATTTTGAATGATAGTTAATTAATTATATTCTTATATACTTATGAAATTCAAGTTATTTGAGTAGGGTATTTTGTGATAAACTTATACATGAGAATTATAAAATAAAAACTGGAGGTAAGATATGTTTAAGAAAGTTTTAAAAGCAGGTGCTGTTATTGGTTTTTCTGCCATTGTTCTAACAGGATGTGCAACAAAATCTTATGTAGATGAGCAAGATGCTAAAATACTTGAAAAACTGAATGCACTTGAAGGAAAAGTTTCCCAGATGGAACAGATGCATAAAACAGAACATCCCAAAATTGTTGGAAGAATTGAAGACCTCGAAACAAAGGTTAACAACATGCAATCTGAGCACGCAGACATAAGAAATCAGATCCAAGCTGTTGAGAGAAAAGCTGATGAAAATGCAGCTGCTATCAGAGGTATTGAAGACAGGCTGGGTGCAATTGAAGCTAAGCTTGACAGACTTTCTGAAAACATTGAAAGGGTAATGAAAAAATCTTTAGCAAAATAATTAATTGAGGGGAAAAGCAAATCCCCTCTTTTCCTTGTTATAAAAATCTATCAGATGGGAGGTTATATATACTTCTCTCCCTTTTAAGAGGGATTTTACTGTCTTTTTATCTTCCTTCCTTAGCTCAAATATCTCTACATAGACATTTTTGTTTTTAAAAATCTTGTATCTTTTCTCTGATATAACAACTTTTGTTCCCTTTGGAACAATCTCAAAAAGTCTGACAACATCTTTGTTATACATTCTTATACAGCCATGACTTACCTGCATACCTATCCCAAACCTTTTACTGGTTCCATGGAGAAGATAATCTGTATAACCAAGTCTCATAGCTCTCACCCCCAGCGGATTGTCAGGCCCCGGTGGAACAACTGGTGGTAAGGATGGATCTTCTTCCCTTATAGATTTTGGAACAATCCATTCTGGATTTTCTTTTTTTTGTGTTATCTTAAATTCACCTATAGGCGTTTTTGCATTATCTGTCCCTATACCTACAGGAAACGTAATCACATATGGATCTCCATCTATAATTAAAGGATAATAAAGTCTTTTCTCTGATAGGTTTATATATAAAGTTCCAAACTCAAAATCCTGGTAAGGAAGTAATCTTTTTCTTGGAATAAAAACCGCTTCCCCTTTCAGTATATCAAAAGGATCAATATGAGGATTGGCTATTTTAAGTTCGTCGTATCCCATATCTAATTTTTTTGCTATTTCAATAAGGGTAAAATTTCTATCTGTGATAAAAATCTGGTTTTCACCGATGATATTTCCTTCTTTAAGTTTAAATATATTCACCATAGGGTCAAAATTGGAAAACTTCCCTCTCAATTTCCACAAAAACTTTTTATTTTTAAACAGATACTTACCTTTTTTTCTTATTATTTTTAATCTTTTCCATTCCTTTTTTCTTATAAACAGATTGTTTGAATAAATGAAAAGCTTTTTTCTTGTATCCAGAGATACATTGTCTGAGTTAACATATTTTATAAAAAGATCAAACAGTTTTTTTGTCTGACCTAACTTGTAATAGGAAATGCCAAGAAGGAAAATTATATCATTTATTTTTTTATAATCCTTCTCATTTTTACTTAAAAAAATTTCACCATTTTTAATAGCCTGTCTGTAAACCCCTTCATTAAAAAGTTTTAATGCAAGTTTATAGTATTTTTCAGATCTTTCAGACTCAACCTCCTTTATAGCTTCATTAAGAAGTTCGTCTATATCGTATGGGTAAGCAAAAGATAAAATAAGAAAAATTGATAAAATAACTCTACACATACATTAATTTTAACATGGAGATAGTGTGGAAAAGGTTTTTTTAGGTATTGGCTCAAATGTAGGAGATAAAATCTTTTTTATAAAAAAGGCTGTCAGCCTGCTTTCGGAAATACTATCAGAGATGGAAATAGCTCCCCTATATCTGTCAAAAGCTGTAGGTTTTGAAAAACAACCTGACTTTATTAACACAGTTATCTCTGGATATACAAAACTTTCCCCTGATCATCTTCTAAAAAAAATAAAAGAGATAGAAAAGACAATAGGAAGAATAGAAAGGTATAGATGGGGTCCAAGGGAGATAGACATAGACATTCTTTTTTATGGAAATTATGTAATAGAAAAAGACAACCTTATAATACCTCATCCAAGAATTCAGGAAAGAGATTTTGTCCTTAAACCTTTATCAGATTTAGATCCTGACTTTATCCATCCTGTTTTAAAGAAAACTGTAAAAGAACTCCTTTTCAATCTTAAAGAGAGAAGTATAATCCTATCTTTTCAATTATCCACACTGTAAGTATTTGAAAAATAACAAATATTCACTTTTATCCACATTGATTGTGGATAACTCTAATTTTTTTGTGGATAACTCAACCGAAAATGTGGATAACTTAAGAAAAAATGTGGATAACTCAACTGAACCTTAAAAGTTATCCACAAGGTTAAGTTATTGATAAATATAAAAAGTTAGTTAATGCAAACCTGTAAGTTATTCTAAACAAAAGGTTTTTATTTTTGAAAGTTATCCACATTCTATCCACATTTTTTCTGCTGTATAACTGATTGATATTTCTATATTTTTTAGAGTTATCCACATATCCACATAACATTATTATTATTATTATTTATACTTTAAAAAATAATAAAATAAAAAGAAAAGTAAGTTAGTCTGAAATTTTAGATAATTCATACAGAATAAAATTTCGTAGCTCATTTCTTAATGGAACAGAACCTACATACTGGAGGTTTCCATTGATAGCTATAGCAGGACATTTATACATGCCAAGTTCTATAACTCTTTGATTATTTTCAAATATATCCAGTATTCTTAAATCTATTTTGTCAGAAAAATCTTTTAGATCATCTGTAATTTCTCTAACCATTTTGATAACTTCTGTACAGTCAGGACAACCTTTTATATGGAGAATTTCTATAATAACTTTGTCCATAAGGATCACCACCTTTCCCTTCTAACTTTATGAGTATCACCGGAAAGGGGTATGATTTAAACCATATTTTTATTTATCTATGTGGATGTAAGTTTGCAATTTAACTCCAACTCCATGTTCAAAAACCAGTTTGCCTCCTAATCTTCCCTGAAAACCTACCATTCCTGCTATGACCAAACCAGCTAATATGTAAAGGATAAACAGCTTTTGGTTTGGTCTAAAATTTAGAAAAATTCTAAATCCTGCCAGTATAGAAACAATCCAGGGTAATATATTTCCTACTTCTTCATGTTCTTCAAGAAGATCATAGACTAAATTCCCTTTTATAGTATTTTCTACTAATTCTTCGGCAAAATGCCCTGTAAACATCGCACCCCAGACAGATATTGTTCCAAAAATTATCACCCAAAAACCTGCATTTTTTAGGCTTTCTTTGTTTAAAATAAATCCGGTTAGATCAAATATAACTCCTGTTATAATCAGAGCTATCGCAAAATGAACTACAGGTGGGTGAAGTTCTGCTAAAAGATCCATTTTTATTGCCTCCTTATTGAATAGGGGCTGAAAGCCCCTTTAAGATCTAACTTTTACTGGTTAATTTCCACACGAATTTGTACACAATAGGAAGTAATATTAGAGTAAGGAATGTAGAACTAAATATACCCCCTATAACGACGATGGCAATAGGTTTTTGTATTTCTGAACCTATATCATACATGAAAAGTATAGGAACAAGTCCCAGGGATGCTGCAGTTGCTGTTATAAGTATAGGTCTAAGTCTAAGTCTTGTGGCTTTGTTTATGGATTTATCAATACTATACCCTTTATCAAGCATCTGTCTTATATACGAAACAAGAACTACACCGTTAAGGGTGGCGATACCGAAAACAGCGATAAAACCTATAGCTGCAGGAACGGACAGATTAAAACCTGAGATATACAAGGCTATTATTCCTCCTATTGTTGCAAAAGGAACGTTGAGCATTATAAGGAGAGAATCTCTGATGGAATTGTAGTTTATGTATAGTAAAATAAATATCAGTAGTATTGCAATAGGAACAACTATTGAAAGTCTTTCCATTGCCCTTTGTTGGTTTTCAAATTGTCCTGCAAATTCGATAAAGTACCCTTCTGGAAGTTCTATCTCTTTTTTAATATTTTCCCTGAGTTCTTCTATAAACCCTCCAAGATCTCTGCCTTCAAGGTTCATCTGTACAAGGGCATATCTTAGACCGTTTTCATGTCTTATTTTTGAAAAACCCGGCACGATTTTGATGTTAGCAACATCACTAAGTCTAAGAAGTGTTCCATCTTCTTTTTTTAGCAGAGGAATATATTTAATCTTTTCTATGTTGTCCATTGTTGTTTCTGGTAGTTTTAATATAACAGGGAAACTTATTAAACCTTCTCTAAACTCATTAACCTCAACCCCTGCCATATATTTACCTACAAGGTCTAAAAGTCTTTCAACATCGTATCCGTACCTGTACAGACTGTCATATTTAGGTGTTATCTGGAGTTGAAGTCTACCTGACTGAATTTCGGTTTCCACATCCTCTGATCCTTTTGTATTTTTTGCTATTTCCTCTACCTGCATTGCTATCTCATTTATTTTTTTGAGATCATCTCCAAAAACTTTTACCGCTATCATAGCCCTGACCCCTGATAGGAGTTCCTCTATTCTCATTGCTATAGGCTGTGTGAAGACAAGACCTGCAACGGGAAGATCTTTAAGTTTTTCCCTTAGTGCTTTCTCAAACTCTTTTCTTGTCTTAAAGTCTTTCCATTCTTTATAAGGTTTAAGAAGTATCCAGGTTTCTATATAAGATACATCTGTTATTTCACCCTTCTCAGCCCGGCCTACAGTAGAAAAGGCATTCGTAACAACATCAAAGGTTTTAGCTCTCTGTTCAATTACATTTGCTATCTTTTTAGCCTCTTCCCGTGATATATTGGTATCCAAAAATATCTCCAGTAGTACAGCTCCTTCGTCAAGCTCAGGGGTGAACTCTGTTCCTATTTTCGTAAGAAGATAAATTGATCCTCCAAAAAGTATGACTGTTGCTATAAAAAGAGCAAGACCTATTCTCATTGCCTTTTTGAGTAATTTTATATATATCCTTTCTATAAAATCCATCACAATTGATTTTTCTTTTCCAGGCTTTAATCCAAAATAGGCAAGAACAGGCATAAATACGTAAGCGACAAACAATGAGGCAGCAAGGGCAACAATTATTGTTAGGGCAAGCGGTTTAAAATACTTACCTTCAACAGATTCAAAACTGAATATTGGGAGGAAAACAACCATTATTATCATGATTGCAAAAAATACTGGTCTTGTTATCTCTTTTACAGATAGTTTTACCACTTCTAATTTGAAATCTTTATTTTTTATACCTTCTTTACTGTGACTTATGTGTCTAAATATGTTCTCAATAACAACAACTGTAGCGTCTGCAAAAAGTCCAAGACCTATAGCAAGCCCTCCAAGAGACATAAGATCAGCAGTTAATCCTAAGTTTTTCATTATCCCAAATGCTATCAATAAGGTAAAAGGGATTGAAAGAATAACGAGAATTGCAGCTCTTATGTTCCACAAAAATATCATCATTGCGATTGATACCAGAATAATCCCTTCGAGAAGGGCTTTTTCTATAGTTGAGAGGGCTTTATCTGTTAGATAGGACTGGTCGTACAGGATCTTTATTTTTATATCCTTTGGTAAAACTTCGTTATTTATCCTGTTTATTTCTTTTTTTAGTTTTTTTATAAGTTCTTTAGTGTTTATCTGGACTCTTTTAACTACTATGTTTCCCTGAACCTCTTGCCCGTTAAGTGTGAATGCTCCTCTTCTTTGCGGAATTTCTCCTTCAACAACGTCTGCAACATCCTTTATTTTAATGACAGTACCATGTTCAACCTTTATAGGTATTTCATTTATCTGGTTTATATCTGTTATGCTGGCTACAGCCCTTATCACAAGATCACCTTCAGGTGTTTTTGTGTATCCTCCGCCGGCAAGACCTCCGTTTTTTTCAAGTGATTCGAAGAGATCGCCTAAGGTTATGTTGTATTTCAGCAGTTTTTCAGGATACGGTTTTACAATGAATGCCTTTTCAGGACCCCACTGGACTATCTCTTCAACCCCGTCTATAGATTTTAGAATTGGTCTTATAAGCCATTCCTGAATAGCTTTAAGATCTGTAAGTGAGTATTCTGGATTGTCTGTTGTTAAGGCATATATCATAACATTTCCAAGTCCTGAAGTGTTGGGACCCATTATTGGAACTATTCCTTCAGGTAGTTTACTCTGGGCTTCTGGAAGCTTTTCCATAACAAGTCTTCTGTTAAAGTATATATCTGTTCCATCTTTGAAGAACAGAGCAACATAAGAAAGACCGGGAATGGATATGCTCCTTACTTTCTCCACATCTTTTATCCCTGACATTACTGTCTCTATTCTTTTTGTTATCAGTGCCTCAACCTCTTCAGCTGAATAGCCGGGAGCCTCTGTGTATATATTTACCTGTATTGGTGTAGGATCAGGAAATGTGTCAACAGGTATTGTTTTGAAAGCGTAATACCCGTAGCTTATTATCCCTATTAGAGCAAATATAACGAGTAATCTATACTGAAGTACCCATCTAATCATGATTTCCTCCTTTAATGTCCTTCTACTTCTGCAAGAAATCTGCTTTTGAGGAAAGATACGCCTTCTATGATTATCTGATCACCTTCATGGATACCCTCAAGAACTCTATAGTGACCGTCTACCTTTTCACCTAAAATTACCTCAGCAGGAGATACATGATTTCCTTCTTTTTTGAAAACAAAATATCTGTTATCTTTGATGACCACCGCTTTTTCAGGTACAAAAATCCCTTTCACACTTTCTCTATCGATCAAGACATCAACAAACATATTTGGTTTAAGGGTATCGTTTGAGTTATCTCCTATTATCCTTACATCATTCCTTTTTGTTTCAGGATCAACTTTATGGCTTATAAAATCAACAATTCCTTTTGTTTTTCCAAGGGGAGATATAATGCTGACTACATCTCCTTTTTTGAAAAATTTTGTTTCTACAACAGGAACCATGGCAACAACCCATAGTTTTTCGTGGGAATGTATTCTGAATATCTGTTTTGATAGATCAACACTGTCTCCAAGAACAACATTTTGATGTGCTACATATCCATCTATATGTGCTTTTAGGACAAGATAAACATCCTGAATTTCCCCATAAGCTTTGAGAGATTCTTCTAAGGCTTTAAGTTCTCCAACTGCATTTTCGTATTTTATCTTTGCATTAAAATATCTTCCGTAAGGTATTACCTCAGACTGGAAAAGTTGTTTCTCTCTTTCATACACAGCTTTAAGATTTTTTACTTTTACTTTCATCATATTGATGTCAGCTATTAATCTTTTAACTTCAGGTGAGTATATTAAGGCAACCTTCTGACCTTTTTTGACAGGATCCCCCTCCTTAACGAAGAGTTTTTTAATAATTCCGTCCACTGGTGAATATACAACTTCAGAAAGGGTTAAATCATCTTTTACGATAGCTGGGTATTTTTTCTTAATGTGAACTTCTTTTTGTGAGACCTTTTGCCATTTTATATTTAATTTTTCTATTATGTCAGGGGTAAGTTCAAACTCAGTTTCTCCTTCATGTCCATGACCATGCCCGCCTCCTGCGAACACATTTATTGAAATAATAAGAAACGCAATTACACTTTTTAAAAATCTCATTTTAATCCTCCTATTTTGATGTATTCACCGAAAGTATGATGGATCTGTTTTAAGATCTGTGCTCTGTAAATTAGAGCTTGTATGTACTGTTTTCTTAGATCTGAAAGCTCAAAAAGTGTTATCTCCTTTAGTTTGAAGCTCTTTTCTCCAAGCTTTAGAGCATTGGATACAGAGGGAATTATCTGCTGATTGATTTCGTCTATCTGTTTTATCAATACAGCATATTTTTCCTTTAGACCGTTTAGTTTTGATCTAAAGTATATTTTCTTTTGTTTGAGTAAATTTACGTAGCCTTTTTTCTTGTAGATAAGTTTTATAATTTCCCCTTGATTTCTGTAAAAAACAGGAATTGATGCTTTTATACCTATCCCAAACTCGTATTTTCCCAGATCAACCTCATCTTCTGAGGCAGCAAATTCAATACTTATCTGAGGTTTTGCCAGTGCTTTTTGAAGATCTATTCCCTTTTCTGTAGTTTCTATTATCTTTTTTAGATAGTTTATCTGTGGGATCTGGTTTATATCTATATTTTTTAGATCTTTTATAGACGATAATTCCCCTTCAACATCCTTTACCTCAAAACCTGATAGAGATGACAGATCTTTGAGGCTGATGCTGTACTCCGTTTCTGCCTGTTTTAGCTCAATCTGTGCGACTTTCAGGTCTTTTTCAGCTCTAAAAAGGTTTAGTTTGGTTTCTTCTCCTAACTGATAGGATTTTTTAACAAACCGGTAGATGTCTTTTGTTATTTGGTATTCTTTCTGTTTGATCTTCATTATCTCTTTTTTGAAAACCGCTGTATAAAATGCTGTGTAAAGCTCGGATATGAATTTTCTCTTTTCTGATTCAAACATAAACATATAAGCGGATTTTCTTATTAATGATTCCTCAATGGCCTTTTTCCTTGATCCCCATAGTTTGAGAGGTTGTTCAACAGAAAACTCAGTAAGCACAACACCGCTTTCATCCGACTGGCTGTAAAGCCTTCCAAACATTAAGGAAACTTCAGGATTAGGTATAGATTTTGCTGATTTGATTTCGCCTTCCACTTCTTTTGTCTGATTTTCAATAGCTTTCAAATATGGACTTTTTTGCAGAGCCTTACTAAGAATCTGATCAAAAGTTTCCCCATGGCCTGTAGAAAACATAAATAAAAACAGGACTAAATACCTGTAAATCATAATTTCCTCCTGAGTTTTAGTGAAAAAAGACAGAATAAGGGTGTAAAAATTCTTAAGATAATGATTTAGGCGGTTTGAAAATCTCTGAAATATACGGATCTAAAGCTATGTTTTCATAAGTAAAAGAATATGATTCCTGAAAATTTTTATTTATTGAGATATTTATGAAAGGCTTTATGTAAGGCATATGGAGGTTTTCATGGATTTCACAGTAGTCATCATTTATTTTATAAGCTGTCTCTATATATTTCATACATGGATCAACTTTAAAAAGTACAAAATCATGGGCTATCTGAAAGAGTATTCCTATTAGTAGAACCAGAAAAATAGTTTTTCTTGTTTTCATCATAATAACTATTATAACCTGATAACCAGATTTATTTTTATGATAAAAATTCTATACACAGGTATTATTTTATATGTTATAAAATCTTAAAATAAAACTTAAAATAAAAAAAACAAGGGGAAGAAAAGATGGGGAAAGTGCTCGTTCTATACGACACAGAGACAGGACATACAAAAAAGATGGCTGAGTATGTTGCAAAAGGTGCATCTAAATTTCCTGTAGAGGTAAGAATAAAATCTGTAGAAGAAGCATCAAAAGAAGATATTCTCTGGTGCGATGGTATTGCTGTAGGAAGTCCAACATACCTTGGTGTGATGTCGTGGAGAATGAAAAAATTCTGGGATAGTATTGTTGATCTGTGGGGAAAGATAGATGGAAAAATAGGGTGTGCGTTTTCCTCATCAGGTGGTTGGGGAGGAGGGAACGAAGTTGCCTGCATGTCTATCCTTACGATGCTTATGAATTATGGTTTTCTTGTATTTGGAGTAACAGACTACACAGGTGATAAGTTTACGCTCCATTATGGAGCTGTATGTGCAGGAGAACCAAGGGAAAAGGAAGAAATTAAAGCCTGTGAAGTATTAGGAGAAAGGCTTGCACAGTGGGTTTTGGTATACGTGGACGGGAAGAAGGAGTATTTAAAAAATATAAAAAATCAATAAGATAGGTATACTCTTCCTCCAAGAACAATATCTTCCCTTTTTTCTTTTATGTATTGAAGATCACCTGAGATATAAAGATGTTTATTTAGATTTACCGTGTAATAGCACTCGCACACATAAATATTTTCAATTCCTGCTTTTCCTTTAATAAAACCTGCTCCTACACCGATCTTATTGTCTGTTATCCATTTTTTTATCTCAAATCCTCCAGACAACAGGTAATCATATTCCACATTGGATATTCCACCTCTAAAAAAAACACCAAACCTGTCAGAGAACGCATAATCAGAAGACACACCAAATCCTTTATGTTTTTCTTGGAATACATAAAAATAATAGGGTCTTATAGAGAGGGTTTCTGTTTCATACTCGACTTCAGCTATACCTACATTTCCTTTTTCAGGTTTGTTTTGTATAAAAACTCCTGAAACAGATACACTTTTAATAGGGCTGTACTTAATATAAAATCCCGGATTATAAGAAGGTATAGTTGCTATAGGATTGTTGACAAAAATATCATTTAAAAACTGGGTGTGCTCGTCGTTTGCATACCTGTTGGCATCAACAAAGGCAGCAGCGTCAATGAGACCACCGATTAGAATAAAGTTTTCTATCTTTTTCTGATAGAAAAACTCCATCAGATATTTTCTGCCTGTATCGTTTATGTTTTTCAGATCCTTTTCAAGATCATCTGCTGTTGAGGAGATTGAGTATCCTCCACGACTGAGTTTTTCTTTAATCCCATTTCCGAAGGAAACAGAAGTATTTATAAAAATCTCATCTGTTTTTGAAAAATCCATTGTCAGAAATATGTGTGATGTGTTATAGAATGCACCATAACTGTTCATTTGCTGAAAAACTGTAGAATTAACAAAATCTATTCTGTGTTTGTGGAGTTTATGTTCTTTTATAAATGGCTTCTCTGTTTCCTGAGAAAAGGAGATAAAAGGAGCGAGTGTAATGATTAAGATCAAACTACATTTGTGGCACTTTCCTTTTTTTCTGTCATTTAAACTTTTAAGAATAAAAAGTAAAAACAAACTCATCATAATAAACACCATTAAATACTCCATTTCTAACCTCTCAGAGAG
Organism: Persephonella sp.; assembly: GCA_027030485.1. GTDB lineage: Bacteria > Aquificota > Aquificia > Aquificales > Hydrogenothermaceae > Persephonella_A. The sequence continues at coordinate 10,290 of JALVEY010000097.1, read as the reverse complement.
GAATTCTTTTTGATCTTATCTTGTCGCATATCTCATCTATTTTTATTTGCTGGATGAGCAGTAAACTGCCATAGAAAGCATTAAAGATTTTTTTCTTTTCTTCAGGATTTTTAGTTTTGTACAAAAGCTCACAGTAATACCTGGATATAGTATCAATTCTTTGTTTTATTTCATTTATACCCATAATTTTCCTCCTGCGATTGAGAATTAATCTCAATTTAGATTAGTAATAAAATATAAAAATGTCAACCCCTTTCTAACCATCCAGATAACAGAAGGTTGAAAATTTTGTATATTCTAAAGATAATTAAAGAAATATATCGTTACGTCATTTTAATATGGAAGATATAACCAGACTGATAGCTGAAGGAAATATACAACAGGCTTATGAAAAAGCAAAAGAAATTCCTTATCCTGATAATTTACTGGCTGAGGGGATCATAAGTTTTCACACAGGAAATAACAAAAAATCAAAAGAGCTTTTAGAAAAATACATACAGGAAAAGCCTGATAATTCTGATAGCTACTACTATCTGGGGAATATCTATCTTGAGGAGAACAATCCGGAAAAGGCTGTTAAATATTTTGAAAAAGCTTTGAGTCTTAAAGAAAAAACCGAATACTACAACGATCTTGGTTATGCATACTTCCTCAAGGGCGATTATGAAAAAGCTGTTGACTGCTACAATAAAGCAATAAAAATAGATCCAAATCTGTCTGTTGCATACTACAACAAAGCCCTTGCCTACAGGAAAATGGGAAAGATAAAGGAGGCTATAAGGAATTATCTCATAGCTATAACATTAAACCCAGACGATCCTGATTATTACTATAATCTTGGGATAGCCTATAGACTCAATAATGAGCCTGAAAAAGCGATAAACTCTTACAAAAAAGCGATACAGATTTATCCTTATAATGAGAACTACTGGAACAATCTTGGAAATGCTTATTATGACACCGGAGATTACAAAAAAGCTGTTGAATGCTACAAAAAAGCTGTTGAGATAAATCCCTCATTTTTCTTAGGCTGGCAAAATCTGGCAAATACATACCTTGATGTTGGTGAATATGGAAGAGCTGTAAAGGCATTTAAAAAAGCCATAAAAATAAACAAAAGAGCTGCAGACTGCTACATGGATATGGGAATAGCACTGAAAGAGCTGGGAAGATATGATCAGGCTCTGAAAGCCTATGAAAAGGCTGTGGAGATAGACCCTTCCCAGAAGGCTGTTTTTTTGTATAACAAGGCATGTTTATATGCATCAAAAGGTGAAGTAGAAAAAGCGAAAAAACTGTTAAAGGAAGCCTTCAGGCTTGATCCATCACTAAAAGAGTATGCAAAAAGCGATCCAGATGTGATGGGGCTATTGTGAGGTATGTCTTGTCTTAAAATAAATCTCCCCGATTTTAAATAACAGTAAATACATAGGCAAAAGTGCGTCCCAGAAAAAGGTAAATACAGATCCAATAAGATGGATCAAAAGGGGAACAAAAAGCCCAAGTGCAACTATATCAAAAGGCTCTTTTATTTTTACTGTAACAAACCTCTTAAAGGCAAGGAAAAATATTCCAAGAACAGCTATAAGACCAATGATCCCTTTTTCTATAAACTCAGATAAGATGAAAATAGATTCATATTTATGCCAGCTTTTTTGGTTATACTTGTGAGGAAGATAATATCCTGATCTTACGCCATGTCCTATCAGAATATTTAACCAGTTTCCCTGTTTTATGTCATTCCTGATAATCTCAATAGCATCCAAACCAATACCTACCCTTGAGCTACTGATTCTATTAAGGGTATGGAAATTTATTTCTTTTTTTCCAGAAATTATATCGTTCAAAATCTGAAATCTTGTATCAGTCTTTGAAAGATAAAAATAACCTCCGACAATCAAGACAGAGAGAAAAATGTTTGCCCCCCAGAATAATAATTTTTTCATATAACCATTCATATAAAGAACAACAAAGGACAGATAACTGGCAATAATAAATCCAAGTAATGGTGATCTTCTATGGGTTAATACCAGTATAATAAAGAATAAAAGTGATAAAACGGCAAATAGGATAAACTTTTTATCTTTTTTTAAGTAAAAATAAAAACTTAAAAAAGCCGACATTACAGCAAACATTCCATAAAACTGACCTGTTTCAAACGTGCTCCCCCAAACTGGAATAAACTCAGAAAATTTATAGTATTTGTAAAAAATCACAGGAAGGAGTAAAATTCCAATCAAAATAAAAAAACTTATTGATCTATAAACAAAATCTTTATTAATCTTTATTTTAAAGAAATATAAAAATTGAAAAATTCCCTCTTCTATAGACTTTACTACCATTTTCTGTGCGTATATGAGTGTTGACAGAATAGAAACGCTTCCAAATACCAAAACAGGAAATTTTAAAATCCCTTCTATCTTTCTATCTTTAAAAAACTCATAAAATGTCCATAAAACACCTATCACAACTAAAATCTCAAAAACCGAAATGGATATGAAAGCTGATGATACAAGCAAAAATAGATATTTTTGTTTTAAATCCATCAGTTTCTCCTTCAGAAATCATACACCTTATACTGTAAGAATTTTCTTACCATTTTCATAAAATTTTATATTTCAGTAAATTTTGTTGTCTCTAATTTTTTAAATTTTACTGTCTGATCCTCCACTATAGATATTTTTCTACCACCCATTTTGTAAAAGGATAGCTTGCTGTAAATGCAGGAGATACAGCGTTTAGGATATGAACTGTCTTATTATCCCCTTGTACTAAAAAATCCATTTCTAACTTTTTTGTTTTTGTATTAAGTAGTTGTGCCCTAATACCAGGTTTACCCCATTTATTGAATTTTGATTTGTCTATCTTTTCTACCATACTTACCGCCTGATTAACTAAGTATTTTCTGTTATATTTTCTTATCTCTTCTAATGCTAAGTTTCTAAAACCAAAAGCATTTGTTAAAAAAAGTAATGTTTCCCATTTTACAATCTGTAAAAATTCATTTAATTTGAACCTGTTAAACTTGTTATAACTCTCTCTCCAGAAAGAAGGTATCGCTGTTGGTCCTATTTTTATTGTTCCATCAACTTTAATCGTGTAATGGACGCCTAAGAATGGATTTTTTATGTTTGGTACTGGATATATGTTTGTTTTTAATGGTTTGTCTTTGCCGGTGTACTCAAGATATACCCCTTTAAAAGGAATAATTATATAATTTTGAGAAAATCCAAAATCTTTTGCGATAGCATCTGCATAAAGTCCTGCAGCATTTATTAATTTTTTATAATGAAACACATAATTTCCTGCTACTATGGAATTGTCATCTACTTTATGCTTATATGCTGTATTAAAGAAAAATTTTACTCCTCTGTATTCTAAATCCTTTTTCAGATGATTTAAGATTTCTTTTGGATCAACTGTTGCTGTTAGTGGAGACCAAAGGGCTTTTTTATATGTTTTTGCATTTGGTTCGTAATCTTTTAACTCTTTTTGATCAATAATGTATAAGGGAACTTTGTTTGTATCACCTCTTTTTTTTAATTCATAAAGAGTTTCTAACTCTTTCTCATTTTTACATACAACAGCTTTTCCGCATTTGTTTATTTTCAGATTATTTCTTTCACAAAAATCTCTCCAAAATAAACATCCTTCTTTTGTAAATCTGGCTTTTAATGAGTCAGAAGTATAATAAAAACCTGCATGTAATACTCCGCTGTTTCTTCCACTGCTGTGAAATCCTATTTCAGGCTCTTTATCTATAATGGCTATACTACTTTTTGGGTATTTTTCTAATATATTTTTTGCAAGAGTTAACCCTATTATACCTGCACCTATTATTAAATGATCAAAAGTCTGTTCTCTCATTGAATTATTTCTCATAAAGTTTCTTTATAAAATGGAATGATCTCACTTAAAAAGTTTTTTATGTTATCTGGAGAATTTTTTGATAGATAAATTAGTGTTTCTAATATTTTATTTATTTCCTCCGGGGAAAGTGTTCTTGATATTTTAGCGATAAATACTTTTTCATGATAGGTCTTTTCAGTTCCTTCTTCGGCTGTTAAAAGTTCCTCAAAAAGTTTTTCCCCTGGCCTTAAACCTGTGAAAACAATGTCTATATCCTTATAAGGTTCCATTCCTTGTAATCTAATTAGGGTTTCAGCTAATTTGAGTATTTTTATAGGTTCTCCCATATCTAAGACGAAGACTTCTCCTCCTTTTCCCATTGCAGCGGCTTGAAAAACGAGAAGAACTGATTCAGATATTGTCATAAAATATCTCTTCATTTCTGGATGTGTTACGGTAACTGGTCCTCCATTTTTTATTTGTTCCAGAAAAACAGGAACTACGCTTCCTCTACTTCCTAAAACATTTCCAAATCTAACAGAGATAAACTTGGTTTTTCCAAGCTGATTTAATGCACTACATATCATTTCTGCTACTCGCTTTGTTGCTCCCATTATACTTGAAGGATTAACAGCTTTGTCTGTTGATATATTTATGAACTTTGCCACATCATTTTCTATAGATGCAACAGCGATATTGTAAGTTCCAAAGATGTTCGTCTTCACTGCTTCTTCTGGAAAGAATTCCATCAAAGGAACATGTTTGTAAGCAGCTGCATGGAAAACTATATCAGGTTTGTATTTTTTGAAAATGGTATCTAATTTTTCCTTGTCTCTAACATCTCCAACAACAGGATAAACTTCAATGTTTTTACCTTTTACTTTTTTTTCTACTTCTAATATAAGATTATGAAGTTCAGTCTCATCTATCTCAAAGGGTATTAAAACTTCTGGATCAAAATCCACTAACTGTCTTACGATTTCTGAACCGATAGACCCTCCTGCGCCACTGATAAGAATTCTTTTTCCCTTTAGAAAACCCTTTATTTTTTCCTTCTCAATACTAATAGGTTCCCTTGAAAGCAGATCTTCTATTGAAATATCCCTTAGATCTTTTACGGATATTGATTTTTTCGGAAGCTTTGATATGCTGGGGACGATTTTTATATCTTCAATTCCTAAATTTGAAAGTTTGTCAAATAATTTTTTAACTTTTTTATGGGTTAATGAAGGGATAGCTATTATTACCGTATCTATTTTGTTCTTAATGATGATATCTTCTATATCTTCTAATCTTCCTATAACGGGAATTTCATGTATTACTGTACCAACTTTCATGGGATCGTCATCAAGGAAACATACAGGTTCATAATCTTTGTTTCTTTTTAACTCTCTGGCTATTCTTTCTCCTGTACTTCCTGCACCGATGATAGCGGTTCTTTTTCCTTCTTTTTTATCTCTGCTTAAAACTTCAAAATAAACCCTTTTAGAAATTCTTATCGTGGAAACCAGAAATAAAGATATAAAGAAATCAATAATAAAGATACTTTTTGGGATGGACAGATGACTGTATTTATTTTGGAGAAAAATATCAAAAACCAAAAGTGAGATACCGAAAGAAATAAGACCAACAAACATTTTAAAAAACTCATTTATTCCAACAAAACGCCAGTTTATTTTATAAATACCTAAAATCCAAAATATTCCTATTTTTAATAAAACAAAAACTGGAATCCAGTAAAAGATAATAGACTCATATCTATGGGGAATATTAAACTCAAATCTCAGTAAAAAAGACAGATAAACACTGAATGAAAAAATAAAAATATCCCAAACAATAAAAAATAAAACTCTTTTTGCTTTTGTTGGTGTAAGTAAATTTTTCATCATCTAAATATCCTAAATATTGTTTTAAATATAAGTTTTATATCTGTTAAAAATCCTACTTCTCTTATGTATTTTTCGTAATATTTTATTTTTATAGGGAGAATTTCTTTTAGATAAACCTCCTCTGGATTTTCTACATCATTTAATATTTTTTCCTCATCAATGAACTCAACGGCTGCAAAATCAGTTATTCCTGGTTTTACTTTCAAAATCTTTTCATATTTCTCTTTATATAATTTCACATATTTTGGAACTTCTGGTCTTGGACCAACTAAACTCATTTCCCCTTTTAAGACATTTATAAGCTGAGGTAATTCGTCTAATTTGTATTTTCTCAATAGTTTTCCAATTTTAGTAATTCTTGGATCTTTTTCCCGTGTTACTAATGCCCCTAATTTTTCAGCATCTTCCACCATTGTTCTAAATTTATAAATTTTGAATAGTTTACCATTTTGTCCTACTCTTGTTTGTCTAAAGAAGACACTTCCACCATCTTCTTTTTTTACTAAAAAAGCTATAATAAGAAATACCGGAATTAAAAATATTAAACCTATAAAAGATAAAGAAAAATCTAAAAGTCTTTTGATAAATTTCTGGTACATCTTAAATCTTTATTTCCTATTTTTCTTTATAATATCAACAATATTATCTATTATATAATCAACTTCCTCTTCTTTTATCCCCGGAAAAATAGGTAAAGATACTACCCTTTTAAATATCCATTCACTAATAGGAAAGTTTTTTGATTTGTAATTAAGTTTTTTCTTATAATAGCTAAATCTATATAGGGGAATAAAATGGACACCTGTTCCAATACCTCTACTTTTTAACTTTTCTATAAACTGATCCCTATTTATTTTTAATAACTCTAAATTCAACTTGAGAGGATAGAGGTGCCATGAGGAAATCCTGTCATCTTTTACTTTATATAATATTAATTCTTCATAATCTTTAAAAGCCTCATTATATCTTTGGGCAATCTTCAGCCTTTCCTTCCACATCCACTCAAGCTTCTTTAATTGGGCAAGGCCTAAAGCTGAATTTATATCTGTTGTGTTGTACTTATAACCATTTTCAATAACATCATATTCCCATGTTCCCTCTTTTGAGTATCTTTTCCATGCATCTTTATTAATACCATGCAGTCTGAGAACTCTTATTCTGTCAGCCCATTCGTCATTTTCAGTGGTGGCCATTCCTCCTTCACCTGTTGCCAGGGTTTTCGTAGCATAAAAACTGAAAGCGGTAATATCACCAATAGTTCCGATTTTTTTTCCTTTATACCATGCAGGTAAAGCGTGAGCAGCATCTTCTATGACATATAGGTTATGTTTTTTTGCTATATCTAATATCTCGTTCATATCAGCAGGCTGTCCTGAAAAATGAACGGGAATAATGGCTTTAGTTTTACTTGTGATTTTTTCCTCTATCTTACTTATATCGATAAGATGTGTGTCTGGTTCTATATCTACTAAGATAGGTTTGGCATTAAAATAATTAACTACCTCCGCTGTTGCTACAAAGGTTGTTGTAGGAACAATGACTTCATCTCCTTTTTTTAAACCTATAACCTTAAGTGCAAGGTGCAAAGCAGCGGTACACGAATTTACAGCAATGGCATTTTTACTTCCAATGTAATCTTTAAATTTATTTTCAAACTCTATAGTTTTCTTTCCCATAGTAAGCCAGCCATTTTTCAAACTGTCAACAACATAATTTACTTCTTCATCTGTTATGTATGGTCTGTGGAAAGGAATTTCTCTTTTCATTATTGAAAAATCTCCTCAAATTTGTCTGCTATTGCTTTGTATGTGTGATATTTAAGTAAATAATTTTTTCCATTTTTTCCCAAGATTTCCCTTTTTTTCTTATTCATTTTATAAAGTTTTAGAATTCCTTCAGCTATTGCTTTTGGGTTTTCTGATTCCACGCTGATACCACAGTTTGCGTTTTTTACTAAATCTCCTTTTCCGCTAAAAGAATGCAGAATTGGCTTTTCTGAATACATATAATCAAATATTTTATTTGCAGAAATGCCATATTTATAGATATTTTTCATCCGCCAACCGATATAACAAATATCACTCCTTTTTAATAAATCTTGTACTTGTCCTTTAGATACTGGCGGAAGAAATGATATATTTTTTAAGTTTAATTCTTTTGCTAAGTTCTTTAATTTTGTTTCCTCTATTCCTTTACCGACTAAAACAAAGTGTATATCTTCATAACTTTTCAAGAGTTCCCCTGCCTTTATTAAATGTTCTAATGCGTTTGCTTTACCAAAGGTTCCAGCATATATAACTATGAATTTATTTTTAGGAAACTTTTCCAAAACTTCTTTAGGTGCATTTTCTATTTCTTTATAATCTTCTAAACAAATACCGTTTGGTATATATACAAATTTCCTTACGTTCATACCTTGTTTTTCCATATGTTTGTATGCATAAGGTAAAACTGAAACAACTCTATCAGCTTTTTTATATGCAAATTTCTCAAACCATTCCATAAGTTTAATAAATGGATGATTAGGTGAATAACCGCCAAGTTCAATGAGAGTTAGCGGCCATATATCTTTTACTTCATAAATCAATTTTGCATTAAACTTTTTAGCCCACTTATATCCTGATATTATTGGAAAAGTTGCCATAGGTGAGACAATTATTATATCTGGTTCTTCCAATAAATCAATTGGTAATGAAAAATATGTTTTTAAAGTGAATGTAAGCCATTTTAAGATCCTTTTTTTGTCATGGGAATGATTATATTCAGGTACTTTAACCCACAAATAATTTATACCGTCTAAATTTTTCATCTCAAAACTTTTATTGATTTTTGGTTGATTTATAAAAAGGTGTGAATAGGATGCTGATATTATATATACTTTATAACCTCTCTTAACCAATTCTCTCCCAAGATAATAATGCCTATATTCCATCCCATGGTATATGGAACCTGCATATTCATTTATTATCCATATTTTTTTCATTATTATAATGTTCCTGTTAAATCTTAATTTTTTTATAAAAATATATTCCTATATTTGTTTCTTTATAAGGTATGAACCCTATTTTTTTGTAAAAGTTCAAGGCAGATTCATTGCTTTTTCTAACAGACAATGTTAAAAATTCTTTTTTATTTTTTTTGGCTAATTTTTCAAACTCGTATATAAGGATTTTACCTAAACCTTTCCTTCTTTTGCTTTTATCTATCACAATAGATAAAATATTATAACTATTGCTTAAGTCTATGTTTTTTTTGATTTTTTCATCATATAGAAACTTTAAGATAATTCTTTCATAAAATAGTTTATATATAAATTTTGGTTTTGCCACCGTACTTACTAATATATTTTTTGTTAAGGATTTTTTATGGTCTTTTATAAATTTTTCTTTACAATAGGCTAATTTGTTTTTATTGCCTCCTAAGATGATACCTAATAGCTTTCCGTTATCTTCTAAACCTAAGAAGAATATCTCATCTTCTCTAAAAAATTGTCTGTAATACTCTTTAATAAGCTCTTCTCTCAGGTAAAAAGTTGTGTGTTCTTCAGAAAAATTTTCCTTATGCAATTTTGCTATCAAGTCAAGATGTTTTTCATTTAATTTTACTATGTTCACTTAGTATCTCCACTATCTTTTCTGATGCTTTACCATCTCCATATAATTCTATTCTACGAGACTATTTAAAGTCTAACTTAGGAATAATAATATAAAATTACCTTTAAAATTTACAAATAAATCAATTTGGAGTTTTATTTCTAAAATGGTAAATGATTAACCTCAGTTCAGAAATTAAACCAATAAAAAGGTATCACCTTTAACATTGAGAGATAAATCAATCTTAGGTTTATTTTCTTTGAAATGATAAGCAGCGAATCCTTATAGCAAATTTGTTACTATCCTGCCTTTCATATTTCTTCTTTGCTTAGCAATAAACTAAATACCTTCAGATAAAACTTCCCTGCCAGCTTTTGTGAAACATTGCCTCTATCCCCAAATATTTTCATAATATTACCACTCAAGCCTTTTATCATTTTTTAAAGACTTTCTATCGTCTACATTCCCAGCAATTAGATCAAAAGGAAATATCTCTTCTTTTTCATTGATAACAATGTGCAGTTTGAAACCATAAAACCACCCTACTGAATCTTTACCTCTTTGTGCTAATCTCTTGAATACTTTGTTAGAGTGAATTCTGCTATTTTGATTTATATTCAAATTGGTTGTGAATCTAAAAAATACTTGAAGTAGCATGACAGATGAAAGAATTAGCTCAATGAATTTGTTGTAGTTAAATAGATCAAGGTAATAAATTTTCTTACGAAGTAAGACATATCCTTTATAGAATTTTTTAGATTTTGATAGCCTGATAGATGAAATAAAACAAGTATGGTATCTATTTCAGGTATTGTTAGTTTAGTTTCCCTGTCTTTATTAAACTTTGGAAGTATTTTTGATTTAATATGTTCTTCAAAGAACTTGTAGAAGTCATCTAATTGGCAGTATATTTTTATTACGGGTATTTTGGAAATTTCCAGTTTTCGGCTTTTATTTTA